>NZ_JONT01000004.1 GCF_000711975.1 Desulfofalx alkaliphila DSM 12257
AAAAACAATAAAAAGGCACTCAACCCATTGTTGAGTGCCTTAGTTTTTTGGCAGGGGAGACAGGATTTGAACCCGCAGCCCTCGGTTTTGGAGACCGATGCTCTGCCAATTGAGCTACTCCCCTGTATGGTTAGTATAGTATTTTAGTCGATAAATTACATTATAAAATATTGGATTTCATTAGTCAAGGGAAAAACTTTTATTATGACTTTAGCGCCACAAAACCTATGACTTCATTTATAGGGTTACTTGCAGTATGCATGAAGAACCGCTGCATTTAATACCTAAAGAACTGCGCAGGGAATTTATGAGCCAATATGGTGTGCATATAGAGGGTGAATTATGCCCTTCATGTCGCCTGCGCTTGGAACAGGAGTATGGGGGTCAAATTGAAAAGGTGCCTGTGGAGCGTATTGTGTTGTCAGAGGATAACCGTGTCGGTATAGGAACTTTTGCACCTTCTGATCCAAAAAGCCAGGATATTGCAGATCTAACAGGCAGTGTAGATTTTTCTACCATTGCTGAATATGGTTCGGAAAGTGATCCCCGGGCCTACCGCTTTGATGGGGAACTCAACATCAGTAACCGCGGATTAATGGAATTCCAGGAAATGTTAAAATGCGATGAAAAATTTTTATGGAATCTCTTGTCCCTTTCCCAAGAGGGAAATTTTAAGGCAGGCCGTTTTGCTTTAATTTATGCCGATGTGATGATTGTAGCTCATACCAATGAAAACGAATATCGGGCCTTTATTTCCAATAAAAAGAATGAGGCCTTGCAATCAAGAATTATTGTTATAAAGATACCGTACAATTTAAAGGTGTCAGAAGAGATTAAAATATACAACAAACTAATCAAGGAAAGCGATTTAAATGATGTTCATATAGCGCCCCATGCGCTGCGGGTGGCCAGTATGTTTTCTGTGCTTTCCAGATTAAAGGAATCTAAAAAGCAGGGTATGGACCTTATAAAAAAAATGAAGCTCTATGACGGGGAAGATGTGGAAGGATTTAAGCAAAAGGATGTAAGTGAGTTACATCAAGAGGCGGTGGAAGAGGGGATGAGCGGTGTTGATCCCCGGTATGTTATCAACCGCTTATCCAGTGCCTTAATCCGTACAGGCAGCAGATGTATAAATGCTTTGGATGTTTTACGTTCGCTAAAAGACGGTTTAGACCAACATCCGTCTATAACGAAAGAGGAACGGGAACAATTATTGAATTATATTTCTATAGCACGGCGGGAATATGATGAGTTGGCAAAAAAAGAGGTACAGAAGGCATTTGTTTATTCTTATGAAGACAGTGCGCGGGTTTTATTTAACAACTATTTGGATAACGTTGAAGCTTACTGTAATGGCCTCAAACTGAAAGACCCTATAACCGATGAAGAAATAGATCCCGATGAGCGGCTTATGCGCTCCATAGAGGAACAAATTGGGGTATCGGAAAGTGCAAAGAAGGATTTTCGCGAGGAAATTCTTATTCGCTTGTCCACCTATGCCAGAAAAAACAAGCGTTTTAATTATAACAGTCATGAACGCTTGCGTGAAGCAATTGAGAAAAAGCTATTTGCCGATTTAAAGGATGTTGTCAAAATAACTACGTCAAGTAAAACGCCGGATGCTGATCAGTTAAAACGTATCAATGAGGTAAGTAATCGATTAATTGAAGATTACGGGTATTGTCCGGTTTGTTCCAATGAGTTGCTAAAGTATGTGGGTAGCTTGTTGAATCGGTAGGTGATTATGGTGTCTGGGAAAGTAAATTTCATTGTTTCTAAGGAGGATTGGTCTTTACATCGAAAGGGAGAATTGGATCAGTCCAGGCATAGGGAAAAAGTTAGGGAAGCCATTAAAAAAAATCTTGCTGAAATTATTAGTGAAGAGAGCATTATTATGTCAGACGGTAAAAAGGTTATCAGGGTGCCCATACGTTCCTTGGAAGAGTATCGCTTTCGGTACGATTATCGCAAACAAAAGCATGCCGGTATGGGTAAGGGTGACAGTAAAGTGGGTGACGTAGTCGGTAGCGAGCGTCAACCTGCCGCCCCTGGCATGGGTGGGGGCGCAGGTGAACAAGCAGGTGTAGATTACTATGAAACCGATGTAACCATTGAAGAAATTTCAGAGATGGTTTTTGAGAAACTATCCTTACCGGACTTACAGGAAAAAAATGAAAAAAAGTTAGCTGCGAAGGCCATTGAGTTTAAAGATATCCGTAAAAAAGGTTTACAAGGCAATATTGACCGTAAGCGCACCCTCCTAGAGGTATTAAAACGCAATGCCTTGCAGGGTAAGCCCGGGGTACATGGTATTAAACCTGAGGATTTAAGGTATAAAACTTGGGAAACCACCTATCAGTATCAGTCTGCCGCGGTGGTAATGGCTATGATGGATACTTCCGGCAGCATGGGGCCCTTTGAAAAATATATTGCCCGCAGTTTTTTCTTTTGGATGGTGCGTTTTTTGCGGAGCAAATATCAGCAGGTGGAAATATTGTTTTTGGCACACCATACGGATGCAAAGTTAGTTACCGAGGAGGAGTTTTTTAGCAAAGGTGAAAGCGGTGGCACCAGATGTTCATCTGTTTACCGTCTGGCGCTGCAATTAATAGAAGAAAAATATAACCCCAGGGACTACAACATATATGCCTTTCACTTTTCTGACGGTGATAATTTAAGTTCAGATAATGAACTGTGTGTTGAACTGGTAAAAGAACTTTTAAATAAGTGCAATCTGGTAGGATACGGAGAAATTGAAGGTCCTTATTATTACACCGGTACATTGAAGACCTCCTATAAGCAAATTGAAGATAAAAAGTTTACCCTTGTAAGTATTAGGGACAAAAAGGGAGTTTACCCGGCATTAAGGGCTTTCTTTACTGATAAGCGGGAAAACGGAACTGTAAGTATGATACAACCCTTTGAACAGTATGCGGGGGAATAGCATGAGCAGTGAATTAAAAGCATTGGAGAAATCCATTGAGGAGATTGCTGAGATTGCCAAAGGCTTTGGCTTGGATTTTTATCCCATGAGATTTGAAGTTTGTCCGGCGGAAATTATTTATTCCTTTGGTGCCTATGGCATGCCCTCTCGGTTTACCCATTGGTCATTTGGCAAGGCCTATCATAAAATGAAAATGCAGTATGATTATAACTTAAGCAGAATACATGAAATGGTTATTAATTCTAACCCTTGTTATGCATTTTTGTTAGAAGGCAATTCGTTGATTCAGAATAAATTGGTGGTGGCCCACGTGCTGGCCCACAGTGATTTTTTTAAAAATAACGTCTGGTTTAGAAAAACCAACAGAGATATGATGGAGTCAATGTCTGCGGCGGCCCAACGCTTTCACAGTTATGAGTTGCAATACGGTTATGAAAAGGTGGAGCGGTTTATTGATGCTGTGATGGCAATACAGCAGCATATAGATCCCCATTGTTATATAAAAGAAGCTGAGAATAAGAACTGCCAATGCTCTTGTGACAGACAGCAAACACCCTACGATGATTTGTGGAACCTTGACAAAGAAAAAAACCGCTCCAGTGAATGCAATTGTGAGAATAACCGTCTTTTTCCTGAGGTGCCCCAGCGGGATTTAATGTTTTTTATATTAGAACATGCCAAGGACTTAGAGGAATGGCAGAAAGATATTATATCGGTATTAAGGGATGAAATGTTTTATTTTTGGCCGCAAATGCAAACAAAAATAATGAATGAAGGCTGGGCCAGCTATTGGCACTTACGTATTATGAGGGAAATGGATTTAGATGTACAGCAGTCCATAGAATTTGCCAAAATGCATGCCGGGGTTATGCAAGCTTCCACAAGGAATATTAATCCTTATTTATTGGGAATAAAAATATTTGAAAATATTGAAAAGCGCTGGGATAATCCCAGTGCCCGGGAAAGAAAACTTTATCAACGGCCGGGTGGACAGGGCAGGGAAAAAATATTTGAAGTGCGCACTATTGATAACGATGTCAGCTTTATTAGAAACTATTTGACTAAAGAAATAGTTGATGAATTGGATTTATATTTATACCGTAAGGTGGGACACGAATATAAAATTGTTGACAAGGATTGGGAACAGGTGCGGGATGAAATGGTTAAAAATCTAACTAATTGTGGAGTACCATATATTGATGTGATCAACGGGGATTATGGAAAACGGGGGGAGTTATACTTGCTGCATCGTTATGAGGGTCTGGAACTTGATGTGCAGCATTTGGAAAAAACGCTGGAGCATGTCCATTTAATTTGGGGTAGGCCGGTCTATTTGGAAACAAAAATAGATAGTAAGGCTGTCTTATTTTGCTATGACGGAAATGCCATAGCGAAGAAATTAATATAGAATAATGGTGGCTAAAGCCTGGCGGTAACCGCTGGGCTTTGTTTATGTTTATTGGCGGTGTTTGTGATAAAAATAAGCTCTATTGATCAAGATAAAGCCACAGGGTGATTAAGGGAAGGTGTTGTTATGCGACCGTTATGGAAAGGAGCAGTAAGCTTTGGCTTGGTCTATGTGCCGGTAAAGATGTATGCTGCCACCGAAAACAAAGATATTAAATTTAATTACTTGCATGAAAAATGTAAAACGCCCGTTAAGTACCGTCGATTTTGCCCCCAGTGCGAAAGTGAAGTGCCCATGGAGGAAATAGTGAAGGGTTATGAATACCAAAAGGGCAGGTATGTGGTGATAAACGAAGAAGATTTCGCCCGTCTACCGGGAGGAACGAGTAAAAGTATAGACATTCTGGACTTTGTTAATTTTAGTGATATAGACCCTGTATTTTTTGAAAAGTCCTATTACCTGGCGCCGGGGGATGGGGGGCAAAAGGTTTATCACTTACTGAAAACAGCCATGGAAAAAACGGGGAAGGTAGCTGTGGCCAAGGTGGTAGTAAGAACTAAGCCTTCTTTAGCCTTGCTGCGTGTGACGGCAAATACCGTGATGATGAGTACCATGTTTTACCCCGACGAAGTGCGTCAAGCGGACAATATACCGGAATTAAATTATAGTGTTGATTTACATGAGAATGAATTAAAAATGGCGGTTAATTTAATTAGTAGTTTGTCAAGTGATTTTAAGCCTGAAAAGTATACCAATGAATATAGACAGGCCTTAATGGAAGTGATTCAGGCTAAGGTAGCCGGTGACGAAGTGGAAGTGCCAAAGGAGGCAAACAAAGAAAAGATTGTTGATTTAATGTCCGCTTTAAAGGCCAGCATAGATCTGGCTAAGGAGGAGCGGGGTAGAGGAAAAAAGAAAACCCAAAGAAAAACTTCGTAATTTAAGATAACATTAAACGTTAATTTACCCCATATTCATAATTAGAGAAAGGATATGGGGTGAGACCATGCATAAGCCCATTACCGTTTTTTTTAATTTACGGCTGCTGGCAAAAATATTGCTTTTTGTGATACCGCTGGTATTCTTAGCGCGGATTTATCTACCGGCTCAACCGGCCCAGATAACCTTTACTGCACTTCGCTGGCCAGGGGAGATAGAAGTGGTCAATCAACAGGATGCAGATGATATAATGGAGGCCCTTCGTTATGTACATAAGGTTAGAGAACCGGGGCCACCGGAGAAAATGGCCCTTTATCTAATGACAATACAGCAGGGCAAGAAAAAACAGCAGTATTTAATCACTGAAAAAAATGAATATTTTTGTCTAGACGGCACAGCTGTGCTTCCCAGTTATAGGTTGCGTGAAATTGTTAACCACTATACGGCTCGATTGGAGCGCCTAAGTCCCTATGGTCGACTGATACCCTGGTCTGAAGCAAGACATATTTTTGGTCGTTTTGTTAAGGGAACGGTTGAAGATATAGATACCGGGCTTCGATTTGATGTGCAGAGAAGGGAAGGCAGGTATCATGCCGATGTTCAGCCCTTAACGGCAAGGGATACTGCAATCATGAAGGAAATATATGAAGGTGAATGGAGTTGGCGCCGTAAGGCTGTGGTTGTTGAGGTAGATAACATGCGTATTGCGGCTTCAATGAGCGGTATGCCCCATGGGGCAGGGGCAATAAAACATAATGAATTTGACGGTCATTTTTGCTTGCACTTTTTAGACAGCACAACCCATAACAATCCTGAGAGCACCAATTTAGCCCATCAAATAATGGTGTGGAAAGCTGCTGGAAGGCTGCCGGAAATGCTGGCAAATGCAAGCCCCGAAAAGGTGGTGGAGATTTTTCTTACTTCCTTAGGACAGCAAGCACCGGACATATCCCTGCTGACCTTGGCAGGGGAACCGGCGCTTGATGCCAAGGATTTTATGTTAAGGTCAACCCAGGTGGAATCTATAAATTATGAGATAGTAGAGTATAACAAAGACACTGATACGGTAACTGCAAAAGTTCAAATTGATTATTTGGACGGCCCCCGGGGTATACAAAAAGAATTGGAATTTAGAATGGTGCACAGTATGGGTTACTGGTGGAAGATAGATCCGCGCAATATAGAGCTCATTTTTGAGCCTAAGGCCACAGCCGGCTTCAAGGACTTGGGCCCTGTGCAGGAAAAATGTTTTTAATTGGGAGTTTTCACCATGATAAGTGAATTAAAGGAAAGGCTGGTTAATATAGAAGGTTACACAGTGAGGTTGACAAACCTGGATAAAGTTATGTATCCTGACCACATCACCAAGGGGGATGTAATAAGATATTACTACGATGTTTCGGCCACCTTGCTGCCTCATATAATTAATCGACCGCTGGTGCTGAAAAGATACCCTAACGGTATTGCAGGGGATTTTTTTTATCAAAAGGAATGCCCGTCCCATGCCCCGGATTGGTTACAAACCGCTACCATAGCCCACGGAGACAAACATATAAAATATGTGGTTTGTAATAATTTAGCTTCGTTAGTTTGGTTAATCAATCTGGGTTGTCTGGAGATACATGCATGGACGGCAAAAATTGATAATATAGACTGTCCTGACATTGGTGTGATAGATTTAGATCCCGCTGAGGGTATAGATTTCTCAGAAGTGATAAAGGTTGCCCTGCTGGTGAGGGAAGCCTTAAAAGAATTTGGAATTAACTGTTACCCTAAAACCTCCGGTTCAAGGGGTATGCATTTATATATCCCCTTAGAACCAAAGTATACCTTCCAAGAGGTAACTAAGGCGATGAAATATATAGCCGGTATAGTTGTAGATGTTTATCCTGCCAGATGCACAATTGAGCGGGCGGTGAAAAAAAGAGGGCAAAAAATTTATCTTGATTACTTGCAAAACACCCGGGGTAAAACCATGGCCTGGCAATATAGTTTGCGTCCTAACCCAAAGGCGGCGGTGTCAACACCGCTTTTATGGGAAGAAGTAGAAAAAGGCGGTTTTGATGCCCAACAGTTTACTTTATCGTCGGTGGTTAAAAGAATTAATAAATTTGGGGATATATTTTACCCCCTGTTAATTAACAGATATCAACTGGACAGGCTATTGGCTCAAGTTGGATAAGCTTATCAGCATATATCACCCTCAAGATGTCAAATAATAAAAAATAATAAAGTATAGCAGGAAAAAATTGCTTTCCCCCGAAATGCGTTATTTAATGGTGGGTGATGGTGATGGACAAAAGGCTGTATTGGTTAGCCTGGCAATTGATAATGCCCGGTGTGGGCAAAAGGTTATGGAGAATTATAGATTTCTTTGGCGGCCCGCAACAGGCCTGGCAGGCCGGTGAAACTGCATTGGCAGAGGTGCCCGGTATTACAAGGGGCACAGTTGAAAGGTTGGTTTGGCAGCAAAAAAACATTAATATAGAGCAAGAGGTTGAGCGCCTGCATAAACATAAAATATCTTTTGTGACCTACGAAGATGAAAATTACCCCAGGAGAATTAGGGATATTTTTGATCCCCCGCCGGTGCTTTTTGTAAAAGGCAGCCTGGAGCCATTAACCGATAATGCTGTGGCACTGGTAGGTTCGCGAAGGGCCACTGCATACGGTCGTGCTGTGGCCCAAAGGTTAAGTGCAGAACTGGCCCAAAGAAGGGTTGCCGTAGTCAGTGGTGCTGCCCGCGGAGTTGATTCCTCTGCCCATCGAGGGGCAATGGGTGCCGGTGGTTATACAGTGGCAGTGCTGGGATGTGGATTAGATGTGGTCTACCCGCCGGAAAATGCCCGGCTGTTAGATGAAATTGCCAGGAAAGGAGCAGTTCTTTCCGAGTTTCCTTTAGGTGCCCGGCCTGAAGCCTGGCATTTTCCTTCCCGCAACCGTATAATCAGCGGCCTGTGCAAAGTTGTGGTGGTGGTGGAGGCTGCGAATAAAAGCGGCGCACTGATAACAGCTGACTTAGCCCTGGAACAGGGAAGGGACGTCATGGCCGTTCCCGGCAGTATATACAGTAAACTCAGTGAGGGTGCACATAAGTTAATTAAACAGGGTGCAAAACCGGTTACAAGCGTTGAGGATATATTAGAAGAACTGGGTATTGACACTCTTTTTAATGGGGAGTACAAGGGTAAAGCCACAGGTCTAAAACTAAGCCTAACAGAACAGGCTGTTTATAAAGAGTTGAGCGGTGACCCCCTATATTTAGAAGAACTGATTCAAAAAGTTTCTTCGTCCTCCCAGGAGGTTATGGCTGCTCTGATGTTTTTAGAAATAAAAGGTTTGATAAAAAAGCTGCCGGGCAAAAAGTATGCGGCAGTAAAATGACAACATTAGTTCTAAATGTGCAGTGGCTTTGATAGATTTAAAAATAACGGTGGTGGCAATAATAGCGCTAACAGCACCGAAGTTGTTTGTTAGGGGTGTAAGATATTGGCAAAAAAAACTATAGTAATTGTAGAATCACCTGCGAAGGCAAAGAGTATCAGTAAATTTTTAGGCCGTAATTATAAGGTGAAAGCTTCCATGGGGCATGTGCGTGATTTGCCTAAAAGTCAATTTGGCGTTGACGTGGAACATGATTTTAATCCTAAGTATATCACCATTCGAGGAAAAGGGGATATTATTAAAGAATTAAAAGCTGCTGTTAAAAAATCAGACAGGGTGCTGCTGGCAGCTGACCCTGATCGTGAAGGGGAAGCCATTGCTTGGCACTTACAAAAGATTCTAGGTATAGATGAAAAGACCCCCTGTCGAATTGAATTTAATGAGGTTACAAAAAGCGCCGTTCAGCGTGCTGTAAAGCAACCCAGACTGATAGATCAAGATTTGGTTAATGCCCAGCAAGCGCGCCGTATATTGGATAGATTAGTGGGTTATAACCTCAGCCCCTTATTATGGCGTAAGGTTAAAAAAGGACTTTCGGCAGGGCGGGTTCAATCTGTTGCCGTACGCATGATTGTTGACCGTGAGGAAGAAATAAATGTCTTTGTTCCTGAAGAATATTGGTCTCTAACTGCCAAGCTCAACAAGCCCGGCCAAAGTACCTTTGAAGCTAAGTTAAACAAGCATAAAAACAAAAAAATAGAAATTAAAAGCAAAGAGCAAATGGACCAAGTGCTCAATGAGTTAAAGGGTAAAGATTTTGTGGTGGATGCCATCACTAGAAAAGAAAAGTATAGACACCCGGCTCCCCCCTTTACCACCAGTTCATTGCAGCAAGAGGCATATCGCAAACTAAATTTTACGGCACGAAAAACAATGGTGGTGGCCCAACAGCTTTATGAAGGTCTTGAAATTGGTGAAGAAGGCCATACCGGTCTGGTCACCTATATACGCACCGACTCTAAACGTGTATCTGAAACTGCAATGTCAGAGGCAAAGGACTTGATAGCAGAAAGATTTGGGCCGGCCTATGTACCCAAAAAGGTAAAACAAGCCGGGGAAAAGGGAAATAAAGATAATAAAGTCCAAGATGCCCATGAGGCCATCAGACCAACCTATGTACATTTAGACCCGGTTTCAATAAAAAAATATTTAACCAATGATCAGTACAAATTATATAAATTGATTTGGTCACGGTTTGTGGCCAGTCAAATGGCTCCGGCGGTGTTAGATACCACCGCTTTAGATATTAAAGCCGGCAATTATAACTTTAGGGCCAATGGTTCAATTATTAAGTTTCCTGGTTTTATGCAGGTATATATTGAAGAACAGGATGACGAGCAGAAGGATGAAGAGGGTGTATTGCCGGAATTGGCCCAGGGTGAAAAATTAAACTTAAAGGATTTGATTGCAAAACAGCATTTCACCCAACCACCTCCGCGGTATACCGATGCGTCCTTAGTAAAAGCCCTTGAGGAACAAGGTATCGGCAGACCGAGTACCTATGCTCCCATTGTGGAAACAATACAGAAACGGGGTTATGTGGTAAGAGAAAACAAACAACTTTATCCCACTGAATTAGGTGTAATTATAGTTGATTTACTTAAAAACCATTTTCCTGATATTATTAATGTAGAATTCACAGCTGAAATGGAAGAAAAATTGGATAAAATAGAAGAAGGGGGAATAGACTGGGTAGATGTATTGAGAAAATTCTACACTCCCTTCAGTGAAACATTAAAGACGGCGGAAGAAGCCATAGGAAAAGTGGAAATTGAAGATGAAGTTACCGATGAAATATGCGACCAATGCGGTAAAAACTTAGTTATAAAGTTTGGGCGCTACGGTAAATTTTTAGCATGTCCGGGCTTTCCCGACTGTAGATTTACCAAACCACTGCTTGAACCAACCGGTGTACAGTGCCCAAGGTGCCAAGGCGATGTGGTATTGAGGCGCAGCAAAAAAGGAAGAAAATTTTATGGCTGTAGTAATTACCCCAAATGTGATTTTGTAAGTTGGGATCAACCTGTTAAAGAAAAATGTCCCCAATGCAATAGTTATATGGTACAGAAAAACGCCCGTAACAAAGAAACTTATATTAAATGCTCTGACAATAACTGTGGCTACAGAATCAACGGTAACAGTGTCGGTGAAAAAAGCAAAGAAGATAAGCATGTTGCTGACTTGCAAACAAATCAACCTTTGGTAGAAGAAGCTGCAGTTTCCCCAAATAGTTATTCTGGAGGAAACAATTGATGTCCGGTGGGCCCAATGGCCAAAGCTCAATCCCCCATGCTCACTCCGGAAAAGGTTCAACTGCACAGCCAAGTCCGAAGGGTATTTGATGTTATGTTTGGTGATGGCCGACAACATTGTCGGCCATTATAGTGCAAATTATCTATTAAAGGCAGACAGACCTGTTCGTCACTGCAGGAGTTCACCGGTGCTGTATTAGTTTTCTACTAAACTACAGGAGATGTGGTTGCTGATAATGAGAGAAGTCAAAGTAAATGTGATCGGAGCCGGATTAGCCGGGTCAGAGGCTGCCTGGCAGCTGGCCAGACACAATATACCCGTAAGATTATATGAAATGCGCCCCCGGAAAAAGTCCCCTGCCCATCATACTGAAAAATTTGCTGAATTGGTGTGCAGCAATTCTTTACGTGCTGTAATGCTTGAAAATGCAGTGGGCTTGTTGAAAAAAGAAATGGAACAATTAAACTCCTTAATTATAGAAAGCGCCTATAATACAAGAGTGCCTGCCGGAGGGGCGCTGGCGGTGGACAGGGAATTATTTTCCCAGTATATTACCGATGCTTTGGTTAATCATCCCAAGGTGGAGTTAATTCGTGAGGAAGTCACTGACCTTCCGTTAGATGGAATAACCATTATAGCCACCGGTCCCCTGACCTCGGATACATTGGCCGCTAAAATAAAGCAGCTGACAGGTGATGACTACCTTTACTTTTATGATGCGGCGGCACCCATTGTTACCTTAGAGTCATTAAATATGGATATAGTATTTAAGGCATCCCGTTACAATAAAGGTGAGGCTGCCTATCTGAATTGCCCCATGACAGAAGAAGAATATGATAATTTTTATCAACAGTTAATTAAAGCCGAAAGGGTGCCCCTGAAAGAATTTGAAAAAAAGGTTCACTTTGAAGGGTGCATGCCCGTGGAAGTTTTGGCATCCAGGGGTAGGGAAACCTTAACCTTTGGCCCGTTAAAACCGGTGGGTTTAACTGATCCCCGTACCGGCAAGCGCCCCTATGCGGTGGTGCAATTGCGACAGGATAACCAAGAAGGCACCCTCTACAATTTAGTGGGCTTTCAGACTAATTTAAAATGGGGTGAACAAAAAAGAGTTTTTAGCCTGATACCGGGTTTAGAGGATGCAGAATTTGTGCGCTATGGTGTAATGCATCGCAATACCTATATAAACTCACCGAAATTATTAGAAGCTACCTTGCAATTCAAACAAATACCTAACCTATTATTTGCCGGCCAAATTACCGGGGTTGAGGGATACGTAGAGTCAGCTGCTTCGGGTTTGGTGGCCGGCATTAATGCCGCAAGGCTGGCAGTGGGGAAGCAGGCGGTGATTTTTCCTAAACAAACTGCCATTGGGGCCCTGCTGCACTATATAAGCACGGCACCGGCAAAAAACTTTCAACCAATGAACATCACCTTTGGATTAATGCCGCCGCTGGAAAAGAGAATAAAAGATAAAAAAATGCGCAATCAGTTGCTTTCCCGGCGGGCACTGGATAAACTTGAAAAATTCATTGAGGAAGTTGGATTGTAATGTACCACTATATAGATGAATTTATTCTTTACTTAAAGTTGGAAAAAAACAGTTCGCCGCGTACCCTGGAAGAATATCAGAAGGATATTTTTCAAGGGCTTGATTTTTTTGTTCAATTAATGGGTAAAGAAATAACAGAACTGCATCCCTCCGATATCGATCATCGTACCTTAAGATGTTACCTGGCCCACCTTCAGAAAGAGGGTTTTGCACGCAGTACGGTGGCACGTAAATTGGCGGCATGGAGATCTTTTTACAACTTTTTGAGTAGGGAAGAGGTGTTGGCAAGCAATCCCCTTACCAGGGTTTCTACACCGAGGATACACAAGAAGTTACCAAAATTTTTCTACCCTGAAGAAATAATAAAGCTGCTTTCTGCTCCGGACCAAACACCGCTGGGAATGCGGGATAAGGCTATAATGGAGACAATTTATGCCTCGGGTCTTAGGGTTAGTGAACTCGTTTCATTGGATATTGGTGATGTTGATTTAACCAATGGATATTTAAAGGTAATGGGTAAAGGTTCGCGGGAAAGGGTGGTACCCCTGGGCTCATATGCCGCTAAAGCCATAAGTATATATTTAGAAAAAGGATATCCTTTCCTAGGCAAAGAACATGATAAGACAATGTTAAAAGCCCCTCTTTTTTTAAATTACCGTGGTGCAAGACTTTCTGCCAGGGGGGTTCGCAAAATTATTGACAAGTACTTAAAATTGGCAGGTATAAAAACTTCTGCCAGTCCCCACACAATTAGACACACCTTTGCCACCCACCTATTGGATAGGGGTGCTGATATGCGAACTGTGCAGGAACTGCTGGGACATGTAAGATTATCCACCACCCAGATATATACCCACCTAACAAAGGAAAAGCTTAAACAGGTATATCTTAATACCCATCCCAGGGCGTGAAAAAAGTCGAATATATGGGTGAGAACATTGTAAAAACACCTTACAAATTATATAATTAATAATTGTGAAAGAGGGAATAGATATTATGTTTCATGCTACCACCATTGTGGCAATAAAAAAAGGTCCTCAGGTGGCAATAGCCGGTGACGGACAGGTTACCTTTGGAGATCGTACCATATTTAAACAAACAGCTAAGAAAGTGCGAAAATTGTACCAGGGCAAAGTGGTGGCCGGTTTTGCCGGATCTGTAGCAGATGCCTTTACCTTATTTGAAAAGTTCGAAGCTAAGCTGGAAGAATACCACGGCAATATTTTACGCGCATCGGTGGAGATGGCTAAAGAGTGGCGGTTAGATAGAATGTTGCGCCGTTTAGAAGCCTTACTTATTGTAGCTAATAAAGAGCATCTGTTAATAATATCCGGCAATGGAGAAGTTATCGAACCCGATGACGGTATTGCAGCCATTGGCAGCGGTGGCACATATGCCTTAGCCGCCGCCCGGGTATTAGTAAAACACAGTAAACTTTCACCGGATGAGATAGCCAAAGAGGCTTTAAACACTGCGGCAGATATATGTGTGTACACCAACCACAACATCGTGGTGGAACAATTATAAAGGGAGGAATATAATATTATGCAATCCTCAACCCCACGGCAAATAGTTGCGGAACTGGATAAATACATTGTCGGCCAAGATGATGCCAAAAAAGCAGTGGCAATTGCACTTCGCAATCGTTATAGACGCAGTAAGCTGCCTGAGGAACTACAAGATGAAGTGGTTCCTAAAAATATACTGATGATTGGACCCACAGGGGTTGGAAAAACAGAAATTGCCAGACGTTTAGCAAAGTTAGTTAAAGCACCCTTTGTAAAGGTTGAAGCTACTAAGTTCACAGAGGTGGGATATGTTGGGCGTGACGTGGAATCCATGGTGCGCGATCTGGTAGAAACCAGCATCCGTATGGTCAGACAGGAAAAGATGGCTGAAGTGGAAGACAAGGCCATGAAAATGGCTAACGAGAGAATTGTGGAATTGCTGGCACCCATGCCTGCGCAGCCCGCCCAAAACAAAAACCCATTTGAAATGTTGTTCGGAACTGCCAATCAAAACCCTGCGGAGGATAACAACCTAGAGCAGCAGAGAAGAACAAGGGTATATTTTGAACGGGAAACCTTGCGGGAAAAACTGCAACGGGGTGAGCTTGAAAATGAATACCTGGAGATAGAGGTGGATGATAATAACCCCCCCATGTTAGAGGTATTCACCGGTTCCGGAGTGGAAGAGATGGGCATAAACATAAAAGATATGTTTGGGGGAATATTTCCTAATAAAAAAAGAAAACGTAAGGTGACCGTTCGAGAAGCGCGAAAGATCTTAACCCAGCAAGAGGCTCAAAAACTGGTAGATATGGATGAGGCAACGGCAGAGGCCATAAAACGTGCTGAAGAACAGGGGATAATATTTTTAGATGAAATTGACAAGATTGCAGGGAAAGATTATGGCCATGGACCGGATGTTTCAAGGGGTGGAGTGCAAAGGGATATTCTACCCATTGTGGAAGGATCCACTGTGATGACCAAGTACGGCCCGGTAAAGACTGACCACATATTATTTATGGCTGCAGGGGCCTTTCATGTTTCCAAGCCTTCTGATCTAATACCGGAGCTACAGGGTAGATTTCCCATCAGAGTAGAATTAAAAAGTTTGTCGAAGGAAGACTTTTTACAAATACTCACGGAGCCTCAAAACTCCCTTATTAAACAATATAAGGCACTATTAGCCACAGAGGGTGTTATTGTAGAATTTTCAAAAAATTCACTTGAAGAAATAGCAAAAATCGCTTATACTGTAAATGTACAAACAGAGAACATAGGTGCCCGTCGGTTACAAACTATCATGGAAAAACTGTTGGAAGATCTCTTATTTGACGCGCCTGAAATGTCTGGTGAAAAAATTGTCATTGATCGCGAGTATGTAGAGGGTAAGCTTGGAGAAGTGGTAGCAAATGAAGATCTAACCCGTTACATCTTATAAGCAGACAGGGAGGGGTAATAGTTGAGCAACTTGCTTGAAAGGACCCGATCGATTAATAGATTATTACAAAAATCAGCCGGGTACCCGGTAGACTTTAATGAAATAACCACCGTCTTATCTGAAAACATTCAGTCTAACGTATATATTATAGATAGACGTGGACGTGCTTTGGGATATTCTTTTATGAGTGAATTTGCCTGCGATATTATGAGAGATATAGTGGAGGGCAGTAAGAGATTTCCAGAGGAGTATAACAACCATTTACTAAAAATAGATGAAACCTATGCAAACTTTTGTCAGACAATTAATGCTTGTGTGTTTTTTGATGAGGAAGGCTGTAGGTTTAGTAATAAAGTAACAACGGTTGTTCCCATTATGGGTGCAGGTTCCAGACTGGGTACTTTAGTTCTTGCAAAGTTTAATCAAACCTTTACCGATGAAGACTTAATTTTAGCTGAGTATGGCGCCACCGTAGTGGCCATGGAAGTATTGAGGGCAAGGGCGGGACGGATGGAAGAAGAGGCCCGCAAAAAGGCGGCGGTACAGGTGGCTTTGGGTACTCTGTCTTACAGTGAACTGGATGCCGTCAAGCACATATTCAGGCAGCTGGAAGGCGAAGAGGGTGTGCTGGTGGCCAGTAAAATTGCCGATCGCGTGGGCATAACCCGTTCAGTGATTGTAAACGCATTGCGCAAATTTGAAAGCGCCGGTGTAATCGAGTCTAAATCTTTAGGAATGAAGGGCACCTATATTAGGGTGCTAAATGATAGGTTATTGGAAGAATTGGATAAACTAAAGTAAGCCACAGCCTTAACTGTGGTTTACTTTTTTATCTAACCGGCCCTGCCTGTAAGTAGCAAGAGGTGCTTTCCATCAATAATTGGTTTTTTTTACTCTTTTACACTAAAAATTAAACTTAAGGCCTTGCCTTGAACAAATGTTTATGTTATCATTTTTTCTGGTGTTAATTACACACGCTGTTGGATTTTTGCAAGGGTGCCTGGGTGAAAACCAAGGTCTTGCAAAAGGTGAAAACAGCGGAGGGAAAAAACCACTTAGGGAGGAGGTGTAGCAGTAGTGGCAGTGATCTCAATGAAGCAGCTGTTGGAAGCAGGCGTCCATTTTGGACACCAGACAAGACGTTGGAATCCGAAAATGGCTCCCTACATCTTCACTGACCGTAATGGCATCTACATCATTGATTTACAAAAGACGGTACGTAAGGTTGAAGAGGCATATAATTTTATCAAAGAAACAGTGGCCAACGGTGGCAGTATTTTGTTTGTAGGTACAAAAAAACAAGCACAACAGTCTGTTCAGGAAGAGGCAGAGCGTTGTAACATGTTTTATGTGAACCAGCGTTGGTTAGGCGGTATGTTAACAAATTTCCAAACAATTCGTCGTCGTATAGATCGCCTTCATGAACTGGAACGTATGGAGGAAGAGGGAACCTTCAGTCGCCTTCCTAAAAAAGAAGTGGCTGAACTTTTACACGAAAAAGAGCGGCTAAATAAGTTTTTAGGCGGCATTAAGGACATGAAACGTATTCCCGATGCGCTGTTCGTGATTGACCCCCGCAAAGAGCGTATTGCAGTTGCCGAGGCCCATAAACTTGGCATACCCATTGTAGCAATTGTGGATACCAACTGTGATCCCGACGAAGTTGACTACGTGATACCCGGTAATGATGACGCTATTCGTGCGGTGAAGTTGCTAACCAGTAAAATGGCCGAGGCTGTTCTTGAAGGTAAGCAAGGCGAGCAAATTAGTGAGTAGTGAAACAAAGGGCAGAGGGCGTCTCAAGAGGGTACTCTCTGTCCTTTTTGTATGTTTGTCTGCGGAATTAAATGGTTATAATAGCAAAGTAAAACATAAATATAGGAGGAATTATTATGGCCGAGATTTCTGCAAAAATGGTTAAAGAACTGCGTGAACGCACAGGCGCAGGTATGATGGATTGCAAAAAGGCCCTGGTTGAGGTAAACGGGGATGTTGATAAGGCGGTTGACTACCTGCGTGAAAAAGGTTTGGCTGCTGCAGCTAAAAAAGCCAGTAGAATTACCGCAGAAGGTCTTGTGGAGTCATATATACATGCCGGCGGCCGTATAGGTGTACTGGTTGAAGTTAACTGTGAAACAGACTTTGTGGCTAAAACCGATGATTTTAAAGACCTGGTAAGGGATATAGCCATGCAAATAGCTGCTTCAAAACCGGAATATGTCTCCCGGGAAGAGGTACCCTCTGAAGTAATAGAAAAAGAAAAAGAAGTATTAAGGGCTCAGGCCTTAAATGAAGGCAAGCCGGAAAAAATTGTAGAAAAAATGGTTCAGGGACGTATTGATAAGTATTATAAGGAAATTTGCCTACTTGAACAACCCTTTATTAAAGATCCCGATGTAACAGTGCAGCAGTTGGTTACCGAGAAAATTGCCAAAATTGGTGAGAATATTTCGGTACGTCGTTTTGTTAGGTATGAACTGGGCGAAGGTATTGAAAAAAGACAAGAAGATTTTGCCGCTGAAGTAGCTGCTCAAATGAAAAAGTGCTAATTGAAAGATAAATCGCTCTCCGATTAGGGTGCGATTTATCGCACATTATTCCACATTTTTATATTTGTGCATTATTTTACAAAGGAATTTTATTATTTATGTAGAAATAATTTTTAACCTGACTGGAGGTTGCATTATCGCATGACTCCCAAGTACAGACGTGTTGTTTTAAAACTTTCCGGAGAATCGTTGGCAGGCAGCAAGGGGTATGGTATTGACCCTGAGGTAGTGTATTCCATTGCTCGACAAATTAAAGAAGTTGTTGAGATGAGGGTGCAGCTTGCTGTGGTTGTGGGTGGAGGTAATATTTGGCGCGGAGTGGCCGGCAGTGCTAAGGGTATGGATCGTGCCACTGCTGACTATATGGGCATGTTAGCCACTGTAATGAATTCTCTGGCTTTACAAGATGCCTTAGAAGACATTGAAGTGGATACACGGGTGCAATCTGCAATAGAGATGAAAGCTGTGGCTGAAACATATATAAGACGTAGGGCCATGCGCCACTTGGAAAAGGGTAGGGTGGTAATATTTGCAGCCGGTACCGGCAACCCATTCTTTTCTACCGATACCACCGCTGCACTGAGGGCGGCCGAAATTGAAGCTGAGGCCATTTTAATGGCAAAAAGAGTGGATGGGGTGTATTCTGACGACCCTATCAAAAATAAAGAAGCACAAAAATATGACTACCTATCATATATCGAGGTGCTTAATAAGGGGTTACAGGTGATGGATGCAACCGCCACCTCATTGTGTATGGACAACAATATTCCCATTATAGTTTTTAACATTACCCAAAAGGGAAACATTAAAAGAGTATTGATGGGCGAAAAAATAGGTACCTATGTAGGGGGGGATAGTAAATGATTAATGAAATAATCAAGGACGCAGAAGAACGCATGAAAAAAAGTGTAGAAGTTACTAAAAGTGAATTTGCTTCCATGAAAGCAGGTCGCGCTACCCCTGCCTTGCTGGACAAAATTCAAGTTGATTATTATGGCACTCCTACACCAATAAATCAAATGGCGAATATTTCTGTTCCTGAAGCCAGGCTATTGGTTATTCAACCCTGGGACAAAACTTCCATTCCTGATATTGAAAAAGCTATCTTGAAGTCTGATTTAGGTATTAACCCAACAAATGATGGCACGGTGATTAGGTTAGCCATTCCACAACTGACCGAAGAACGTCGCGTTGAATTGGTTAAGGTGATAAAAAAGAAAGCGGAAGAAGGCCGTGTTGCTATACGTAATGTGCGCCGTGAAGCCAATGACAGCATGAAAAGCGCTCAAAAAGAAGGCATTATCACTGAGGATGAATTAAAACGCGGTCAAGACCAGGTGCAAAAGGTTACCGATAAGTTCATTAAAGATATAGACAATTTGCTTGCAACCAAAGAAAAGGAAATTATGCAGGTATAATTACCATGCGCATACCCGACATGCTGGGCATGGAACTGGATAATGCTATTATAGAGTTAAAGTCTACACCTTTTAAAGCCGAGATAAAAACCACCGGCGTTACCAATTCCTTATCTGCTAGAGGAGGTACGGCAAGGATTGTGCGTATTGATAAAGTAACTGAAGATAAAATTTTTCTTACAGTGACGTACCACAAGGCTGCAGGAAAGGAGGTGTAGATAAATGGCATACCTAATTTCTGATGAATGTCTTGCTTGCGGTACATGCATAGATTCATGTCCGGTTAGCGCTATAGTTGAGGGAGAATTCTACTCGATTAATTCAGAGGTATGCGATAATTGCGGTATATGTCTAGACTCCTGCCCTGTGGGAGCTATTATTGAAGAATAATATAGTACCCCCTCGAAGTCGAGGGGGTTGTTTTCATATGGGAGGTGAGTTATTGTGATAAAAAAATTCCTTGATCGCTGGTTAAAGGCCGGAAAAGATAAAAATAACCCAGATCAGCTCTTAAAAGAGCTTGATCATGAACGATTACCACATCATATTGCCATTATCATGGACGGCAACGGCCGCTGGGCTCAGCGAAGGGGAATGCCTCGGGTTTATGGGCATCGGGAAGGGGTTGAGTCATTACGGGAGATTGTAAAGACCTGCAATGAGCTAAAGATACCTGTTCTCACGGTGTATGCCTTTTCAACTGAAAATTGGAAACGCCCCAAAGATGAAGTGGACGCCTTGATGAATTTATTGGTAGAATATGTTTACAAAGAAATAGATGACTTGGATCAAAATAAGGTGCAAATTAGAGCAATAGGCAGGATACATAAACTGCCTGAAGCATGCCGCCGTGCTGTATCCTATGCCCGGGAACGTACCGCGGACAACGACGGATTGATCTTTAATTTGGCGCTAAATTACGGCGGTCGTTCTGAATTGGTGGACGTTGTAAGGGCCATAGCAAAAAAGGTGGCTGACGGTGAGATTACCACGGAAGAAATTGATGAACAACTGTTATCGGCACATCTCTATACAGCAGGCTTACCGGATCCTGATCTGTTAATAAGACCATCCGGAGACTTTCGGATTTCTAATTTTTTGCTCTGGCAGCTGGCTTATACTGAGTTTTGGCATAGCAATGTCATGTGGCCTGATTTTAGTAAAGCTGATCTGCTACAGGCAATTTATGACTACCAGAATCGCGAGCGCAGATTTGGTGGTCTAAAGACAAAATAGCAGTATAAAATTACAGGTTGGTGAAAATATTTGTTACATTTAAGGGTGCTCAGTGCACTGGTGGGAATTCCGTTAGCTGTATTTGTGGTCTGGCACGGTGGTTTACTGTTACTGGGCTTTATAGGCCTAGTTATTGTGCTGGGTGCTTTAGAGGCCATACGGATATTTAACAATTTAGACATGCGCCCCAATCACCTGCTGGTGATACTGGGGCTGTTGCTGGTTCTGCTAACTGTATACCTGCAGTTTTGGCCGCTGGCGGCAATCACCTTTACAGCCTTGCTGCTGTTACATATGTTGTTAATGCTAGTGTATTATCCCCATTATAGACCCACAGATGTTTCGGCCGGGTTATTTGTAACCATGTATTTAAGCCTACTCACATATATATACCTTATAAGTACGTTACCGGAGGGACGTCATTGGATATTTTTAATGTTGGTAGGTACCTGGGCCAGTGATACCTTTGCATATTTCGCCGGTCGCGCCTTTGGCAAACACAAGCTTAGCTCCTTAATTAGCCCTAAAAAAACCTGGGAAGGGGCATTTGGCGGAGTAATTGGGTCATTATTGGGCGTATATATATATAGCTATTTTTTAATTCCCATAGATTTGCCCTGGCTAATATTATTGGGGCTGCTAATCAGTGCTTCCTCCCAAATTGGTGACCTGGTGGAATCCGGACTAAAACGGCATGCCAAGGTAAAAGATTCCGGCAGACTGATTCCAGGCCACGGTGGAGTTTTAGATCGTTTTGACAGCATGTTGCTTTCAGCGCCACTTGTATACTATTATGTACTAATGTTAATAATTTGAATGAGGTGAAATAATTGGTTCCAGGATGGTATAGACCTGCAATAAATACAATTGTGCTGGTGGCAGCGGTGTTGTTGTCGCTGGCTCTGGCCGGTTTATTTATATGGTTAGCCGGTTATTTATTCCCGGCCCTGTTGCCTTTTATTTTGGCTGCATTTATTGCTTTTATGATGGAGCCATTAATAAATTTGCTGCAGAATCGCTTAAGGTTAGGCCGTGGTCCGGCTGTTGGCTTATCGATGTTGCTTGTTTTTGGTGGTTTAGGAACGGCCTTCACCTATCTGGTTGTGCAGTTGTTGGCAGAATTAATCGCCATATCCCAGACATTACCGGATGCAGCCAGAGAGGTTAGAATGTACCTGGAATCATTAATTCCGGTTGTAATGCGTTTTTACGGTGACTTACCTGTGGATATGATAAGTTACCTTCAGGATTTGGTGCGCAATTTAACTGCTATGCTACAATCATTGGTAGAAATTGTGGTTGCATCATTATTAGCGGTGCTGTCCCTGGTGCCGGGAACCTTTGTCGGTGCCATTGTAACCTTTTTAGCCACTTATTTTATTGCCAAGGATCGTCGCCGTATAGCTAACTTTTGGTTAAAGATAGTACCAACTCCCCATGGTCAGAACAGTTTAAATGTGTTACGTGAGGTATTAGGAGCCTTTTGGGGCTATTTGAAAGCCCAGGGCATTTTGGTAGCCATTAGCACTACCATTTGTATTATAGGTCTGTACATTATTGGGGTGGACTACGCCCTTACGGTGGGTTTAGTGGTCGGTTTGTTTGATATTATACCGGTACTGGGACCTTCCACCTTATTTATACCATGGTTAGTATGGTTGTTTTTTACCGGAAATTACGTATTCGGTCTAAAGGTGGCCATCCTTTATGTGCTCATCATGGCGGTACGTCAATTATTGGAGGCCCGGGTGGTGGCACATAATTTGGGATTGCATCCGCTGGCAGTGCTGATGGCAATGTTTATGGGATTACAATTAATAGGATTTTTAGGACTGATTTTAGGCCCGATATTATTAATTGCAATTCAAGCTGCCCTTAAAGCAGGAAATATACTACAAAGGGTGAAATAAATACTTTGAGGTGTTGACGTGAAAAAGGTTTCTATAATTGGCAGTACCGGCTCCATTGGGTGCCAAGCCTTGGATGTGGCATATAACAACCCAGACAAGATTAAAATTGTTGGCTTATCTGCTGGAAAAAACATTGAGTTATTGATAAAACAAGTAAAAGAATTTCAACCGAAGGTGGTATCGGTATCCAGTGTTGAACATGCCGGTTTGTTACAAAAGGAGTTTGGCGCATCCAAAGGGATAGATATTTACCATGGAAGCGAGGGCTTACTTGCAGTGGCCGGTTGTGAGGATGCAGATATAGTGTTAACTGCCGTTACCGGCACTGTAGGCTTAGCGCCAACCTTAAAAGCAATAGAGAGCGGTAAGGACCTTGCTTTAGCAAATAAAGAAACCTTGGTTGCAGCAGGACCCTTGGTAATGGCTGAGGCAGGTGCCCGGGGAGTAAAAATATACCCGGTGGACAGTGAGCATTCTGCCATATGGCAATGCTTAAACGGTGAAGATACTAAGGCACTTTCCCGATTGATACTTACTGCCTCCGGTGGTCCCTTTAGAAATTTACCACAGAAAGAAATGGATGCAATTACACCGGAACAGGCACTAAAGCACCCCAATTGGAATATGGGTAGTAAGATAACGATAGATTCAGCCACTCTAATGAATAAGGGGTTAGAGGTTATAGAAGCTCGCTGGTTATTTGATGTGGACTTTGATAAGGTGGATGTGCTTGTTCACCCCCAGAGCATCGTTCACTCAATGGTGGAGTTTATTGACGGATCGGTGATGGCCCATCTGGGTATTCCTGACATGCGAATACCGATTCAGTATGCCCTGTCAAATCCCCACCGTTGGCCAAATAATTTACCTAAGCTGGATTTAATGCAGGTGGCACATCTCACCTTTGAGCGGCCTGATTTAGATCGTTTTCCATGTTTAAAACTTGCCTATCAAGCAGGAAGAATAGGTGGTACCATGCCGGCGGTGTTAAACGCGGCCAATGAGGTGGCTGTGGAAAGATTTTTACGAAAAGAAATAGCTTTTACCGATATACCTAAAACGGTGAGCAGGGTTATGGAAAAACACCAAAGGGTGGCAAGTCCCACCTTGGAGGACATATTACAGGCTGACCGTTGGGCAAGGGAAGCGGCTTACCAATTCTAAAAATAGCGTTTTGAGGTGTACAATGCTAACATTTATTGCTGCAGTGTTTGTCTTTGGCATTTTAATATTTTTCCACGAACTGGGACACTTTTTAGTGGCTAAAAAAGTAGACATAAAGGTGTATGAATTTAGCTTGGGGTTCGGCACTAAGGTTTTTGGTTTTAAACGGGGGGAAACCATGTATAATTTAAGGCTGATTCCCCTGGGCGGTTATGTTCGCATGGCCGGAATGGATCCTGAAGAAGAAGATAAGGCCAACCCCGGCTTTGATATTAAAAGGGCATATAACAGTAAGACGGTATCCCAACGGTCTGCGGTAATAGTGGCAGGGCCATTGATGAACTTTGTCCTTGCGGCCATCTTGTTGGCAGTGGTGTTTATGTTGATACCGATACCCACTGCACATATTGGAGGAGTAATTGAGGGGTACCCGGCGGAACAGGTAGGGTTAATGCCGGGGGATCGGGTGGTATCTATAAATAACAAGGCCGTGGATACCTGGTCGGACTTAGTTACCCAGGTAAATGCCTATAGCGGCCAACAATTAAATATAGTTGTTGATAGGGATGGAATGACTAAAGATTTTGTCATTACTCCGCTGTTAAATGAAGACGGCATGTATGTAATTGGCATTATGGCAGACGAGTCAAAGGCAGACCGGTTAAACCCCTTGGTGGCCATATGGCGGGGTATTGAAACAACTTGGCAGGTAACCGTTTTGATTATTACCTACCTTATTCAAATGTTTTCTGCCCAGGCACCGGTTGATTTAGGTGGCCCGGTGCGGATTGTTTCTGAAATTGGTAATGCGGCAGAGGACGGCTTTTTAAACCTGTTGCAGTTGGCTGCATTCCTCTCTATTAACGTTGGTCTGTTTAACCTTTTCCCCATCCCGGCATTGGACGGAAGCAAGCTGATATTTCTGGGCTGGGAAAAAATTGCCGGTAAACCGATTGATCCCTCAAAAGAAGGTTTTATTCATATGATTGGTTTTACTTTATTATTGCTACTGATCATTGTGATTACTTACAAAGACATTATTGGATTAATAACCGGTACTTAATGGGGGGCTATAAATGATTAACCGAAGGAAAACCCGGTTAATAAATGTGGGCAGCGTGCCGGTGGGCGGGGATTCACCCATATCTGTGCAGTCTATGACCAACACTGACACCAGAGATGTTGCTGCCACCGTTGCACAAATTAAAGAACTGGCAGAATTAGGCTGCGAAATAATCAGGGTGGCGGTACCGGACGAAGCAGCCGCTGCCAAACTTAGGGATATAAAAGCACAAATTAACATACCCTTAATTGCGGATATACATTTCAATCATAAATTGGCGCTAAAAGCCATAGCTGCCGGTGTTGACGGTTTGCGTATTAACCCGGGTAATATCGGCGGTAAAAGTAAGGTGCTTGAAGTGGTGACGGCTGCAAAGGATAGGGTTATACCCATTCGCATTGGGGTAAATGCAGGATCTTTGGAACGGGAATTATTGGAAAAATATAATGGTGTTACACCTGGGGCATTGGTGGAAAGTGCCCTAAAACACATTACTATACTGGAAAAATTAAATTTTTATGATATAAAAATATCATTAAAGGCTTCTAATATACCCTTAATGTTAGAGGCATACCGACAGTTGGCCAAAGAGGTTGATTATCCATTTCACATTGGTGTTACCGAAGCGGGTACTGTTAATTCCGGTGCGATTAAATCTGCCGTTGGCATTGGCATACTACTGTCCGAGGGACTGGGGGATACCCTTAGGGTATCATTGACAGGCCACCCCCGCCATGAGCTTAAGGTGGCTTATCAAATTTTACAGTCACTGGGATTACGCCGTAGGGGAGTGGAAATCATTTCCTGCCCCACCTGTGGCCGTACCGAAATAGATTTGATAAATATTGCCCACCAAGTGGAAGATAGACTACAAAAACTGGACAAGCCAATAAAGGTGGCGGTGATGGGTTGTGTAGTAAACGGCCCCGGTGAAGCCAGGGAGGCAGACGTGGGCATAGCCGGAGGCAAAGGAGTGGGCATAATTTTTCGCAAGGGTGAGATTGTAAAGAAAGTACCCGAGGGGAAACTCTTAGAGGAACTTTTGGCTGAGATTGATAAAATTTAATGGTTCCAGTAGAAAACCCTGTGGCGCCGGTTAAGGGGCGGGTTTCCATGGCCGCCGGTTTCTTGTTCCGGTGTGGCAGGTTTGTTTAAATTACACTATATACGGAGGTTACCGATGCGCGTATCTGAAATGTTTATACCCACCTTAAGAGAAACACCTGCTGAGGCAGAGGTGGTCAGTCATAAATTACTGCTTCGTGCGGGTTTTATCCGTAAAACCGCAGCCGGGGTTTATTCTTACCTGCCCTTGGGTATGCGGGTAATTAAAAAGATAATGAACATTATTCGGGAAGAAATGGATAAACAGGGCGGTCAGGAAATGCTGATGCCTATTATGCAGCCTGCTGAGCTGTGGTTAGAATCGGGTCGGTGGCAGGTGTATGGCCCGGAGCTAATGCGTTTTAAAGACCGTCATAATAGAGATTTTTGCTTGGGTCCTACCCATGAGGAAGTAATCACGGTGTTAGTAAGAAACGATGTCAGGTCCTATAAACAATTGCCACAATTACTTTACCATATCGGCAATAAATACCGCGATGAGCGGCGCCCGCGCTTTGGCTTAATGAGGGGTAGAGAATTTATAATGAAAGACCTTTACTCCTTCGATAAAGACGAAGAAGGCTTACAAAAAAGCTATGAAAAAATGCACCGGGCATATACTAACGTATTTACGCGGTGCGGCTTAACATTTCGTCCGGTGGAAGCAGACTCCGGCGCCATAGGCGGCAGTACAACCCATGAATTTATGGTGTTGGCAGACTCCGGTGAAGCCACCATATTGTACTGCGATACTTGCGATTATGCATCAAATGTAGAAAAGGCATCACTGCCCGCTGCCGGTTTAGATGCCGGCCTTGAAAAACTTGAAATGAGGGAAGTGACTACCCCCGGTGCCCATACGGTGGAGCAGGTTACTGAATTTTTAGAGGTTGAAGCCCGGCAAATAATCAAGACGCTTATCTATAAAACTGACAAAGAAATAGTTGCCGCCCTGGTAAGGGGAGACAGAGAGCTAAACGAAATTAAATTATATAATGCCTTGGGCTGCCTAACCTTGGAACTGGCAGGGCCGGAAACCGTAAAAGAAGTAACCGGTGCTCCGGTGGGTTATGCCGGCCCGGTGAACCTTAATGATGTGCGTATTATTGCAGATTTAGAAGTGGCACAAATGGTCAATGCAGTTGCAGGGGCAAATAAAGGTGATGCCCATTTAATAAATGTTAATCCCGGTCGTGATTTTAAAATGGACTTGGTGGAGGATATTCGGATGGTCACAGCCGGTGAATCTTGCCCCAAATGTGATGGAAAACTGCAGGAGGCTAAGGGCATAGAAGTTGGGCAGATCTTTAAATTAGGTGATAAATACAGTAAAATACTTAAGGCTCACTACTTGGACCAAAACGGCAAAGAAAAACCCATTATCATGGGCTGCTACGGCATAGGTGTCGGTCGTACAATGGCTGCATCTGTGGAACAAAACCATGATGATAATGGCATAATTTGGCCGGTGAGCATTGCCCCTTACCATGTTGTGGTAGTTCCTATAAGCGTTAAGGATCAACAACAGATGCAGTTGGCAGAGGACATTTATAATGAATTAAGTGGTAGGGGCATAGAGGTTGTATTAGATGATCGCAATGAGCGTCCCGGCGTCAAATTTAAAGATGCTGACCTAATCGGTTATCCCATAAGAGTGGTGGTTGGAAAGAGAACGGCGGAAGACAAAGTCGTTGAAGTATATAATCGAAAAACCCAAGCAAAAGAAAACATAAGCATAGAAGAATTGACAGATGCAATACAGAAAACATTGATATCCCTTCAATAAAATGTAGTACAGGCAGCGGGAGGTTTGTAGGTCTTGCAAAGTACGAAGGAAATGATAACCAAATTACTTCCTGATGCAAAGGTGGCAAAAGTTCAGGTGGATACCCGGCAATGCTGTTGGCACATCCACCTGAACTGTTCTACCCCTCCGGATAAAGAAAGACTGGAAGAAATAAAACAGTATTTTTACCGGGTAATGCCTGAGTTAAAAGCGGTTAATTTTACAATAACCACAAAATTAACTGATCAAGAAATTGCGCAAAAACTATCTGAAATATGGGCTAAAGCAATTAGCTTTGTTATTAAGGGTGTTCCTTCGGCCAAGGGCTGGCTGCAAACTGCCCGGTATAACTACAGGGAAGGCACACTGGCAGTACAACTAAAGGATAAGTTAGGCATAAAAATGTTACAACAGCGGGATGTTGTTAATCAACTGGCTGAACAGTTTGCCACTGAAATTGGTTTTATACCCAAAATTGAACTTTCATGTGATGACAATAAAGACATTGACCGTCAGCCGTCATGGCAAAGCAAAGCAGAAGAAGAGTATGTTAAAAAAATACAGCAGGCTGTGACAGGCTCTGCCAATACCGCTGACAAGACAAGTAAAAAAAATAACAATGCTAAATCTACACCCGCCGATACGGGTGTTTTTATTGGTCGTGCCATTAAAGAGCAAGCGGTGAAGTTGGAAAACATCCAAGAGGAAGAGCGGCAGGTGGTGGTCTGCGGTCGGGTATTTGGAGTGGATCTTAAAGAGTTGCGCAGCGGAAGACAATTATTAATGTTTAATATAACCGACAACACCGACTCCATAGCTGTAAAGTGTTTTTTGGAAAAGGATAAATCTGAGGGTGCTGCAAAGATCAAAAATGGCAGTTGGGTGTTGGTAAGGGGCCCGGTACAACATGACCGCTATACTCAAGAGCTTACATTAATGGCCTATGATATTAATGCAAGCTCAGCTCCTGAACGGGTGGATGAGGCCAAAGAAAAAAGAGTGGAATTGCACTTACATACCAAGATGAGTGCAATGGATGCCGTACTCGACGCCACCACTGCCATCACACAGGCCGCCCGGTGGGGGCATCCGGCGGTAGCCATTACAGACCACGGCGTAATACAAGCTTTTCCGGAAGCCTATAGTGCCGGTGAAAAGGCCGGCATAAAGGTGATATACGGTGTTGAAGCTTATCTAATAGATGACGGTGCACCGGTGGTGGAGAACCCCACTGCCACAGACTTAGCGAACACTGAGTTTGTAGTCTTTGACATTGAGACCACCGGACTTCACCCCCGAACCGACGAAATAATTGAAATAGGTGCTTTGAAATTCTCTGGGTTCGAAGTGGTAGATAGCTTTTCAACACTGATACGGCCGAAAGCAACAATACCCCTAGAAATAGTTAAGCTGACCGGCATCACTGCTGATATGGTTAAAGACGCCCCCGATGCGGCAGCGGCATTGGAAAAATTTCTAGGCTTTATTGGTGATGCCGTATTGGTTGCTCACAACGCAGCCTTTGATGTGCCTTTTATAAGGGTAAATCTTAAAAAACTGCTAGGGAAGTCGTTAAACAATCCTGTGTTGGATACACTGACTTTGTCACGGGCTTTGTATCCCAGTTTAAAAAATCATAAGCTTAAAACACTGTGTGCAGAGTTTAAGGTGCCCTTAGAAAACCATCACCGGGCGGTGGATGATGCCGGCGCCACAGGCAAATTGTTAAAAATATTTTTAGATAAATGCATAGATCAAGGTATCAAAAGGCTGGCAGATTTAAACACGCTAATTGGCAGCGGTAATTTAGATAAAGTAAAGCCTAATCATGTCACCATTTTGGCGCAATCTCAAAAGGGTTTAGAGAACTTATATAATTTGATCAGCTTGTCCCATTTAAAATACTTTTACCGGCATCCACGTATACCCAAAAGCCTGCTGGCGTCCTATCGTGAGGGTCTTTTAATTGGTTCAGCCTGCGAAGCCGGAGAGTTGTTTAGAAGTATTCTTGCCGGTGCACCTGAAGATAAAATTGAAAAGATAGCTTCCTTTTACGATTACCTGGAAATACAACCGGTGGGCAACAGTGAGTTTTTGGTTAACACCGGTCAGTTACAAAGCATCGATCAGCTAAGGGAAATATACCGGTACATCTACCGGCTGGGTAAAAGGCTGGGCAAGCCAGTGGTGGCCACCGGAGATGTGCACTTTTTAAATGCTGAGGATGAAATATATCGCCGCATTTTAATGTACGGTCAGGGTTTTGAAGATGCTGAAAAACAGCCCCCCCTCTACTTTAAGACCACCAATGAGATGTTGGACGAGTTCTCATATCTTGGAAAAGAGGCTTCATATGAAGTGGTTGTGACAAACCCTAGAGAGATTGCTGATTCAGTAGATAAGCTACTGCCTGTTCCCCTGGAACCTTATCCCCCTAAAATTGAAGGGGCAGAGCAGCAAATTACAAATATGGCTGAGCAAGGGGCACAGGAACTATACGGAAATCCGCTACCGGCCATTGTGAAAGAAAGGCTGGATAAAGAGTTAAAATCCATTATCGGCAACGGATTTGCCGTTTTATATCTTATTGCCCATAAGCTTGTAAAAAAGTCTATGGATGATGGGTATTTAGTTGGCTCCAGGGGTTCCGTCGGTTCCTCCCTGGTGGCCACCCTAACCGGCATAACTGAGGTTAACCCTTTACCCCCCCATTACCGGTGCCCCCGGTGCAAATTTAGCCGGTTTGTAGAAGACGGCAGTTATGGTAGCGGGGCGGATATGCCTGATGAAGAATGCCCAAATTGCGGCAGTGTTTTAAAAAAAGATGGGCATGATATTCCCTTTGAAGTTTTTATGGGCTTTGAGGGAGATAAGGTGCCGGATATAGATTTGAACTTTTCCGGTGAGTATCAACCCCGGGCTCATAAATACACAGAGGAGTTATTTGGCAAGGATAAGGTGTTTAGGGCCGGTACCATAGGTACCATAGCCGAAAAAACAGCCTATGGTTTTGTGAAAAAATATCTTGATGAAAAAAAATTGGTTAAACGGGAAGCGGAAATTAACCGCTTAGTGAATGGTTGCACCGGAGTTAAACGCACCACCGGACAGCACCCCGGAGGTATGATGGTTGTGCCTAAGGATATAGATGTGCACAAAATTACACCGTTACAACATCCGGCTGACGATAAGAAAAGTGGTATTATCACCACCCATTTCGACTATCATTCCATTCATGACTGCCTGATAAAATTAGATATTTTAGGACATGATGATCCCACTGTTATTAAAATGTTGGAAGACCTTACCGGTGTAAAGGCCCAAGAGATACCCTTGGATGATCCAGAAACACTAAGCTTATTTTATAGCACCCATGCCTTAGGTGTCACTCCGGAACAAATTCGATCTCAGGTGGGGTCCTATGCCATCCCTGAATTTGGTACAAAATTTGTACGCCAAATGTTGGTTGATACAAAGCCAAAGACATTCAGTGAACTGGTGCGTATTTCCGGTTTTTCACACGGCACTGATGTGTGGCTGAACAACGCCCAAGATCTAATTAAAGAGGGTGTTTGTCAGTTATCCGAGGCTATTTCTGCCCGGGATGATATTATGGTCTATCTTATTTATCAAGGACTACCACCTAAACAGGCATTTAAAATAATGGAGAAGGTACGTAAGGGTAGAGGAGTGGATGAAGAGGACGCAGAATCAATGCGCAGCCACGGCGTTCCCCAGTGGTATATAGAGTCATGTCGCAAAATCAAGTACATGTTCCCAAAGGCCCATGCTGTTGCTTATGTGATGATGGCTTTTCGGATAGCATGGTTTAAGGTAAATTACCCTAAGGAGTTTTATGCCACTTATTTTACAGTGCGAGCCGATGATTTTGATGCAGATCACATTATAGGCGGCCAACAGGCTGTACTTAAGGCCATTGAAGAAATAGAAGCAAAGGGAGTGACTGCATCAACAAAGGAAAAAAACATGCTTACAATTTTAGAAGTGGCATTGGAGATGTATGCCCGGGGTATAAACTTTCAAAGGGTGGACCTAAAACGTTCACATTCCACTAAGTTTTTAATTGTAGGCGAAGAACTGCTGCCACCTTTGATGGCACTGCAAGGACTAGGTGAGTCTGCTGCCAAAAGTATAGTGAAAGCCCGGGAAGAATCACCCTTTACTTCAATAGAAGATTTAAGAAACCGAGCTAAGGTGTCGAAAACCGTAATTGAAATTATGGAAAACCATGGTTGTTTACAAGGCATGGATCAAACTGATCAATTGAGCTTATTTTAATTTAATTATGTATATTAATTTATGTATATTAATTTTTAAATAGGCAATAATGTGCACATAATAGTCCTGTGTAACATAACACTTGTAAACAACTGGTTATTATGGTATACTACCTTTGGTTTGAATCAATTAGGAAGTTTTTCGAAGGAGTGGGGGTTGCGCCCACTCTTTCCTATTATCACGAGGTACTGGAAAGGGGCCCCGTTAAATGAGCAAATCTAAAGTAACTGCACAGGTTGCAGAATTTGCTAAACCTATAGTAGAGGAAATGAATTTAGAGTTGGTGGATGTTGAGTACGTAAAAGAGGGAGCAAATTGGTATTTGCGGATATATATAGATAAAGAAGGCGGGGTTGATTTAGATGATTGTCAGGCAGTGTCACAACGATTAGACAGCATACTGGATGAAAAAGACCCCATACCTCAATCCTACATTTTAGAAGTATCTTCACCCGGCATTGAAAGGCCGTTAAAAAAACCTGATGATTACCGCCGTTTTGCCGGCAAAAAAGTTGCAATAAGTACATATGAGCCGTTGAACGGGCGTAAAAAATTTACCGCTAAGTTGTTGGGCTTTGACCAAACAGGTGTACAACTGGAACTTGATAACCAGCAAGTAACAATTCCAATGGAAAAAATTGCTTCGGCGAAGCTGGTGGTAGAATTTTAATGTTGCTGTAGGAGGAGCTACAAATGAATACTGAGTTTTTAGATGCATTACATGATCTGGAAAAGGAAAAGGGCATATCGGTGGATATCTTGTTGGATGCCATAGAAGCCGCACTGCTAACTGCCTATAAACGAAACTTTGGCTCTGTTCAAAATGCTAAAGTTACTATTGATAGGGATACTGGGGATTTTAGGGTGTACTCCCAAAGGCTAGTAACTGATAAAGTTGAAGATGAACGAATGGAAATATCTCTTGAAGACGCCCGGGCAATTAATCCAAATTACAGCCTGGGCGATGTTGTGGAAACAGAAGTCACACCCAAGAACTTTGGTCGCATAGCCGCTCAAACTGCTAAACAAGTTGTGGTGCAGAGAATTCGGGAAGCAGAACGAAATATTATTTATGATGAGTACGTAGACCGTGAAGGTGATATTATCACCGGGGTTATTCAACGCATTGAACAGCGCAATGCATATATTGAATTGGGAAAAACCGAGGCTGTGCTTGCACCCTCAGAACAAATACCCGGAGAAAACTTATATCCGGGCATGAGACTTAAATGTTATATTGTAGAAGTGAGAAAGACCACTAAGGGACCGCAGATAATGGTTTCCCGCACCCATCCGGGGCTGCTAAAGAGACTTTTTGAATTAGAGGTGCCGGAATTGCATGAGGGTGTGGTGGAGTTAAAGTCTGTTTCCCGTGAAGCGGGCTCCCGATCAAAAATAGCAGTTTATTCTAAAGATGAGAACGTAGACCCTGTGGGTGCCTGTGTAGGTCCTAAGGGAATGAGAGTGCAGAGTATTGTCAATGAACTAAATGGGGAAAAGATTGATATAGTAAAATGGGACCCAGACCCTTCGAAATTTGTGGCTAATTCCCTTTCACCTTCTAAGGTGGTGGCTGTTGAAATATGGGAAGATGAGAAGGTGGCGCGGGTAATTGTTCCGGATTACCAATTATCACTTGCCATAGGAAAAGAGGGGCAAAATGCCAGATTGGCAGCTAAGTTAAGCGGCTGGAAAATTGACATTAAGAGTGAAAGCCAGATGAAAGAAATTTACCCCCAGTATGGTGAAACATCTGACTATTATGATGAAGATAGTTATGATGATTATACTGAAGGGTATGATGATGATCTGTCTGATGAATACCTTGATGATAATTCCGGTGAACCGGTGGATGTTGAAGAAAACATTGTTGATGAAGAAGTGCCAAAATAAGGGGAGGATGTTATGGCTAAGGTACGAAAAAAGCCTTTCCGCATGTGTGTGGGATGTCAAGAGATGAAGATAAAAAAAGACTTGATACGCATCGTGCGCACCCCCGACGAAACGATAGAAATAGATTACACCGGCAAAAAATCAGGCCGGGGGGCTTATATATGCCCCCAACAGCAGTGTCTTGAAAAGGCAAGAAAAGGCAATAGATTGGAAAAGGCACTTAAACATAGTGTTAGCAGCGAGGTATATGAAAAACTGCTGCAGGAGTTGGAATCAAGTGAATAAAAAGGCAGTCAATTTATTAGGTCTTTGCCAGCGTGCAGGAAAACTATTAACAGGTGATTATCAGGTTAAATCAGCCATTAAGAGCGGAAGGGCTCTGCTGGTACTGCTGGCTACCGATGCTTCCCAGCGTACCAAAAAGGAATATCTATACATGGGGAAGGCTAACAAGGTTCCTGTGATTGAAACCGGCACCAAAGCGGAATATGGTGTGTTGGCCGGTAAAACACCTAGAGCGGCATTGGCGGTGATAGATAATAACTTTGCTAAGGGTATTTCTGAGGTAATTGTTAGGGGAGAGGCGTGACAATGTTGCGCTAATCTTACGGAGGTGGATATATGACAAAAAAACGTGTACATGAACTTGCCAAAGAGCTTAATGTTGAGAGTAAAGATGTTATAAATAAATTATCTTCCCTTGGAGTCACAGTAAAGTCTGTTCTGGCCACAGTGGAAGAACAATATGTTGAAAAGTTAAAAGCCATGATGGAACCTAAAAAAAGCCATGACGTAAAAGGTTCAGAACGTAAAAAGAAAGAACACAATCGAGGACCTGGATTGGTGGACAGGGTACCGTCCAGACCACCGGATCGCCGTTTTGATGAACGCAAATCTGAACAGGCCGGTAACACCCGCCAGGGACAAAGCGGACAAAAAGGCCAGCATCAATCTAAACAGGGCAAGGCTGCCAGCCGTGGCGGCCAACAGGGCAGACCGGGCAATCGTGGTGGCCAACAAGGAAAAGCTGATCGCGGCGGTCAGCAGGGTAGACCCGGCAGTCGCGGTGGCCAACCGGGTAAAACTGCATCCCGTGACAGTCAACAAGGTAAACAGCTGGCACAACATAAAAGGACTTCTAAAGATAAAGAGATAGCAATTCCTAAACCGGATCCGGTGGTGAGTGCACAGGCCAAGGCCAAGGCCCAAGAACGACCGAGGCCTGAACAAAGAGGAAAAGCAAATAAAATGGCCAATAAAGACCGCTGGATAGAACAAAAGGAACGGCAGGAGAAATTTAAATCCCAAAAACGCCGGCCTCAAAAGAAAAGGTTCGATAAGAAATCACAGGAAAAGCAGCAACCGGGACAACCCGTAGAGAAGAAACCAATAACCATTGGCGAAAGTCTTACTGTACAAGAGCTGGCTGAAAAGCTGCGCCGTACTGCTGCCGATGTTATTAAGACGCTGATGGGCATGGGTTTAATGGCCACAATTAACCAGGAAATAGATGCTGATACTGCAACCATAGTGGCCAACGAATTTGGTTATGATACCATTGTAAAAGTTAAAGAAGATATTGAAGAATTGGTGATGGCTGAGCCGGAGGATGACAGTGAAGAACTTGAGCTGCGTCCACCTGTGGTTACAGTGATGGGTCATGTTGACCATGGGAAAACCTCTTTACTGGATGCCATACGGGAGGCAAATGTAACTGCCACTGAAGCCGGAGGCATAACACAACATATAGGCGCTTACCAGGTAGAGAAAAACGGTAAAAAGATTACTTTTTTAGACACGCCGGGACACGCAGCCTTTACAGCCATGCGCGCCCGTGGGGCAAAGGTGACGGATATTGCTATTTTGGTGGTTGCAGCAGATGACGGTGTAATGCCCCAAACCGTAGAAGCTATTAACCATGCTAAGGCAGCGGATGTACCGATAATTGTGGCCATCAATAAAATTGATAAACCGCAGGCAGCACCGGACAGAGTACGCCAGGAACTGACTCAGCATGGATTGGTGGTAGAACAATGGGGTGGCGATGTTATCAGTGTAGAAGTATCGGCCCTTAAACAAACCGGCTTAGAGGAACTGCTGGAAATGATTTTGCTGGTATCCGAGATATCTGAGTTAAAAGCAAACCCCAACAGACTGGCCCGTGGAACTGTAGTAGAAGCAGAATTAGACAAGGGACGTGGCCCAGTTGCCACTGTCTTGGTGCAAAACGGCACCTTAAAAGTAGGCGATCCTGTGGTGGTAGGCCGTGCCTATGGCCGTGTTAGAGCAATGATGGATTACTTCGGCAGGAGAGTGAAAAAGGCAGGACCTTCTACTCCAGTTGAAGTGCTTGGGCTGAATGATGTTCCTGAAGCCGGTGATATTTTAGTTGCAGTTGAAGACGAAAAAATTGCCCGGGCAGTGGCAGAGAAACGTCAAAACCGCAAACGGGAAGAAGAAATGAAATTAACCAATAAACTTTCACTGGATGACCTGTTTAAACATATCAAAGCAGGTAATATAAAAGAGCTGCCCATTATTATTAAAGCCGATGTACAGGGCTCTGTGGAAGCCTTAAGCCAGTCGCTGGAACGTTTATCAAACGAGGAAGTAAAGATCACAATGGTGCATGGGGGAGTAGGTGCAATCACTGAGACTGATATAATGCTGGCATCTGCCTCTAATGCAATTATCATTGGTTTTAACGTAAGACCTGACGTTAATGCCCGCAAGGCTGCGGAGACTGAAAATGTGGATATTAGGTTGTACCAAGTAATATACAGTGCCATTGAAGACATGAAGGCGGCCATGAGTGGTCTGTTAGATCCTGAATATAAAGAAGTGGTCATCGGCAGAGTTGAGGTTCGAAAAACCTTCAAGGTTTCGAGAATTGGTACCATTGCAGGAAGTTATGTTTTAGAAGGTAAAATCACCCGTGATTCAGGAGTACGGGTAATAAGGGACGGAATTGTTATTCACGAAGGTAAAATTGAAGCCTTAAAGCGCTTTAAAGATGATGCTAAAGAAGTGCCCCAGGGTTATGAATGTGGTATTACTCTTGAAAAATTTAATGATTTTCAAGAGGGCGATATAATCGAGCCCTTTGTTATTGAAGAGGTAAAAAGGGAATTGGCCTAAGAAGTATTGGGAACACTAATTTAGTCACAATCTTATGGGAGGTGTGTTGGATTGTCACACCGTACAGGAAGATTAGCGGAGGAAATTAAAAGAGAAGTTTCTTCTATCATTCAAATGGATATGAAAGATCCCCGTGTCGGCTTTGTGAGCATTACTTCTGTGGAAGTTTCGGGGGATCTACGTCATGCCAACATTTATATCAGTGTAATGGGCAATGAGCAACAAGGCAGCGATACATTAAAAGCCTTAAAAAAAGCCCAGGGCTATATTCGCAGTGAATTAGGAAAAAGAATAAAACTGCGCCATACACCGGAGTTAAACTTTAAGTTAGATGACTCAATAAGCCATGGGGTTAAGGTGATGAAACTACTACAAGAAGTTAAGGGTGAAGGGGAACGTCCAGCCAATGAATAGTTTCGTAAATGTTGTGAAAGCAATGCAGGATGCCCAAAATATTATTATATCCGGGCATGTGACGCCTGACGGTGACAGTATTGGTTCAACCTTGGCTTTGGCCCAGGGTCTAAACAAACTAGGCAAAAATGTTACCGTCACTTCTCCTGACCCTATTCCTGAGATATATCAATTTTTGCCGGGGGTAAAGGACTTGAGGGTTGGATTACCCCTTGGCAATTTTGATACCTTTGTGGTGTTAGATTGTTCTGTTCCATGGCGTTTAGGGGATGAATTGCAAGAGTTATTAAATAATGAAGATGTTAAGGTGGTTTGCATAGACCACCACCCCTTTGAGCAGGTTTTTGGTAATGTTAATTACATTGACATTAAAGCTGCAGCAACCGGTGAAATTATATATGACCTATTAATAGAAATGAACATAGAGCTTGACCTGGATATTGCTATTAATTTATATACTGCCATAGCCACTGACACAGGTTCATTTAGGTATGAAAACACCACTGCAGGCACTCACCGCCGTGTGGGGGAATTGTTGAATTACGGGGTGCCGGTGGCTAAAATATCAAACCTATTATATGATGAAAAACCCTTGGAAGTATTTAAGGTGCTACAAAGGGCATTACCCACCCTGGGCCTTTCCGCCTGTGGGAAAGTTGCCTGGATATGCGTAGATTGGAACACCAAGCAGCTTACGGGGGCTAAGGATGAACATACCGACGACTTAATTAGTTACCCACGTAGAATCAAGGGGGTAGATGTGGCTTTGATGTTCAGGGAGCAGTCCCCCGGTTTAGTAAAGGTTAGCATGCGGTCTAATTACCGGGTGGATGTAAATAAACTGGCAGGCCAATTTAACGGCGGCGGTCATAAAAGGGCTTCCGGATGCTTAATTAAAGGTGATTTTAATAGTGTTCAAAAACAAGTGGTGACTGCAGCAATTGATGCAGTGCGGAGGGGAAATTAATAACTATGATTACCAAACCGGTAAACGGGGTGGTTAACATTCTTAAACCCCCGGGAATGACCTCCCACGATGTGGTAAATGTTTTGCGCCGTATTTATAAAACCAAAAAAGTAGGACATACCGGAACACTGGATCCGGCAGCGGTGGGTGTTTTGCCCATATGTGTGGGTAGGGCAACTAAGATTGCCCAGTATATTGCCGGAGCAGATAAAAGCTATCGGGCAGAAATTACCCTTGGTGTTGTTACTGACACCCAAGACAGTGAAGGGAAGGTACTAAGCACCACAGACGCCTCTTTTATTAAAGAAGAACATTTTAAAGAGGTATTAAAAGATTTCGTGGGGAACATCAAGCAAATTCCACCCATGGCCTCGGCGGTTAAAATTAAAGGCAAGAAGCTTTATCAGTTGCACCGAATGGGTCAAGTGGTTGAAAGAGAACCCAGAAATGTAAAAATTCATCAGTTGAATATTATATGGTCACAGGGGTGGGGAACGGCGCACCCCAAAGCCTTGTGTGAAGTGCATTGCTCAAAAGGCACCTATATACGCACATTGTGCCATGATATAGGGGAAAAACTGGGTGTTGGTGCCCATATGAGTTTTCTCCTAAGAACATCGGTGGCTCAATTTAGTATAGATAATTCTATTACAATGGAAGAGCTTGAAGAGGGTGATCACCAAAAGGTGATTATCGCTATTGATGATGTGCTGAAAGATTACCCGGTGGTGACACTAAGGGAACAAGCAGTTAAATCGGTCATCTCCGGGGCCAGTCTTTATCCCCCAGGGGTATTAAAAAAACCCAAAGATTTAGCTGGGGGACAACTGGTGCGTTTAAAACACGATGATGAATTATTGGCATTGGCAAAAACTCAAATTGATGAACATGATGCAAGAAAGAGGTTTGTTTTTAAGCCAGTGTGTATAATTAAAATTGATTAACTAAGAATTAGTATCTACATAAAATAACATTAATACCTGCTGCATTATAGGAGGATACTGCAATGCATGTGACAAAATCCTACCAAGGTTTAAAAGATAAATACCGGAATATAGTGGTTGGTTTAGGAAATTTTGACGGAGTTCACATAGGACATCAAAGGCTAATCACTGAAGTGGTTAGTACTGCAAAAAATATCGGTGGCACAGCTGTAATATTAACCTTTGATCCCCACCCGCTGTCGGTATTAGCACCCAACAACAATCCACCCAAATTGTTAACGCAGCAGGGAAAGGAGAAAATGATCGGCCGTTTAGGTGTGGATGCGATCATTTCTGTTCCCTTCAACTTAGAATTTGCAAAAATGACGCCGGAAGAATTTATTGAAAAGGTGTTATATGAACAATTAGCTGCGAAAGTAGTGGTTGTGGGTTACAATTATACCTTTGGTAATAAGGGTGCAGGTAATGCCGATACCCTTAAAAGCAAGGCTGAAAAATATAAATATCAAGTAAAAATCATACCCCCGGTTAAAATCGGGGATCAAGTGATAAGCAGTACACTTATTAGAAGGTATTTAATGGAAGGTGACGTAACAGAGGCAACCAAATACCTGGGGCATCCTCCTTTTGTTGAAGGTATAGTAGTCAGCGGAGACCGTAGGGGCAATACAATTGGGTTTCCCACTGCCAATTTAAATCTAGACCAGGAACAACTGGTGCCGGCCAAGGGGGTTTACAGTGTACATGTGGTTGTAGATGAAGATACTTTCCTAGGGGTTGCCAACATAGGCATTAAACCTACATTTAACGGGGCAGGGGGCAAAACAAATTTAGAAGTACACCTCTTGGATTTTTCCGGTGACCTGTATGGAAAAAACATAACTGTAAAGTTTATTCGAAGGTTACGAAGTGAACAAAGATTTAGCTCTGTTCATGAACTGGTGAGTCAAATCAAAAACGATATTAAAGAGGCCCAGGCGGACAGGATGTAAAAAATGTCTGTTTAGGAAAAGTTATATAAAATTTCACAAGAATAAATGGTGTCTCCAACAATATATATTAAATAGACATTACATTTACATTTAAGCCTGTATATGCTACAATAAACGCGGCAAACGTCTAATTTGTTTGAAAGGAGACGTTGCCTGTGGGAGCACCAAAGTGTGATTCTCCGGAAGAAGAAATTAAGCGCTGGCTTAATCACATAGCGCTTATTTGTTTGTCTGAAGAATTCCAAAACCTTAAGCGCGAATTGGAGAGCTTGTATGTTAAGTCAAATGTTGATAATGTAAGATTAATAGCTTTTCAAGACGCATTATATGCATTTCTCGCCCAACAGCAAGATGATGACCGGGGATATCAATCCCGGGGCTGCTAAGTTGTGGTGGCGGCAATGCGGGTAATTATCACCGAGCATGCGCGCAAAAGGTTAAAGGATGTGCGCCAGGATAAAATAACCACCCATGATATTATTACTGCCGCAAAGGGTATACCGGGGCGCATACCAACAGCCACAAGGTTTAGGGGTTTCTTTGCCAGGTCAGGCCGTATGTTTGATATAGTGGCTAAAGACATAGCCAACGGCCGGCTGGTGATAACCATAATTGGAAAGTAAATTTCCATACGAACTGTTAGCTAGGTGGTGCGTTAACTCCGACGGTCTTCTTGGCTAACAGCGATTTAAAACTAAGGAGGTGAAATATATGGCATTGAGTGTGGACAAGAAAAGCAATATTATTGAAAACTTTAGAATTCATGAAAAAGACACCGGTTCACCTGAAGTTCAAATTGCCATACTGTCGCAACGCATTAAAGAACTCACTGAACACCTAAAGGTGCACAAGAAAGACCATCATTCCCGCAGGGGTTTGTTAAAGATGGTTGGTCAGCGCAGGGCATTGTTGAACTATCTACGTGACCGTGATTTTGATCGTTACCGTGCAATACTTGAAAAATTAGGTTTGCGCAAGTAACAAAAAAGCGGGTTTTTTTAACCCGCTTTTTTGGTACATTTAGGTACTGTAAAATATTAGTAAAATTACAGCTTTATGATTGCATAGTATTTAAAATTGAAGATATAGGAAATACTATCGCTATAACAATGAGATGTAACCATTTCAGGAGGTATACTATGACCGAACAAAAAGTTCTAAGAAGGGAGATAAATCTAGGTGGACGTGTCCTAACATTGGAAACCGGCAGATTGGCCAAACAAGCCGGTGGAGCTGTGCTGGTAAGCTACGGTGAAACTGTAGTGCTTGTTACCGCCACCATGTCCAAAAACCCCCGCGAAGGTATCGATTTTCTTCCCTTAACTATGGACTATGAAGAACGGCTTTACTCAGTGGGCAAAATTCCAGGGGGATTTATTAAGCGTGAGGGTCGCCCCAGCGAAAAGGCAGTGTTGTCTGCAAGATTAATGGACAGACCCATTCGTCCGCTATTTAATAAAAATTTACGCAATGAGGTGCAGGTTATTGCAACGGTGTTATCGGTTGAACAAGATAATGCACCGGAAGTTGCAGCCATGATCGGGGCTTCGGCAGCATTACATATTTCTAACATTCCTTTTTTAGGACCCATCGGAGCCATAATAGTGGGCAGGGTAGACAATGAGTTTGTTATAAATCCAACCACCCAGCAGGCACAAGAAAGTGATATGCACCTTGTGGTTGCCGGCACCAGCGATGCAGTGATGATGGTTGAGGCCGGTATGAAAGAAGTGCCAGAGGTTATTGTGCTGGAAGGTATAATGTTTGGACACGGTGTAGTGCAGGATATAGTTAAGTTTATTGAACAATTCCGCCAAGATGCGCTGGAAATGGGCTTAGCTCAACCTAAAGTTGAAGTTGAGGACCCGGAAGTTGATGCTGAATTAAAGCAAAAAGTAACTGAGCTGGCAGACAGCAGTTATACTGAAGCAATCAAAAGATGTGCAAATGAAAAACTTGCTAAAAAAGAGAGAGAAGCATTTTTAGAAGAAGTTAAAGAAGCCATATTGGAACAGCTGACCGCTGAAGAAGAATTTGATGAGAATCAGTTAAAGGTAATCAAAGACCTAATTTCTGAACAAGAAAAGAAAGTAATGCGTCGTATGATTACTAAAGAGCATATTCGTATTGACGGTCGAGCCATTGACGAAGTACGAAATATTAGCGTTGAAGTGGGAGTTCTACCGAGAACCCACGGCAGTGGCTTATTTACCAGGGGACAAACCCAAATTCTTTCAGTGGCTACATTGGGTCGCATTAGCGAAGAACAGGTGTTAGATGGCCTTGGTGTGGAAGAAACCAAGCGCTATATGCATCATTATAATTTTCCACCGTATAGCACCGGGGAAACTAAAATGATGCGCTCACCGGGACGCCGCGAAATCGGTCACGGTGCCCTGGCCGAACGGGCCCTGATACCGGTGTTGCCGTCAGAAAATGAATTTCCATATACTATCCGTGTTGTGTCAGAGGCCTTGGAGTCTAACGGTTCAACCTCTATGGGTAGCGTCTGTGGCAGCACCTTGGCCTTAATGGATGCCGGAGTAAAAATTAAAGCCCCTGTTTCAGGTGTTGCCATGGGCTTAATTAAAGAAGATGATGACTTTGTGGTGTTAACTGATATTCAGGGCATAGAAGATGCCCTAGGAGATATGGACTTTAAGGTTGCCGGAACAGCAAAAGGCATCACCGCCTTACAAATGGATATTAAAATAGCCGGTATAAGCAGAGAGGTATTTGAAAAAGCCCTTGCACAGGCTCACCGGGGGCGTATGCATATATTGAATAAAATGCTTGAAGTAATAAGTGAGCCCCGGCATGAAATTAATCAATATGCGCCGGCAATTATCAGTATGCAGATTGATCCCGAACAGATCCGCGATGTTATTGGCCCCGGCGGCAAAATTATTAAAAGCATTGTTGAGAAAACCGGTGCGGATATTGACATTGAAGATGACGGCCGGGTATTTATTTCCGCAGTGAACAGGGAAGCAGGTAGAGAAGCCTATGAACTTATAGAAACCCTTACTAAAACAGTGGAGCCAGGAGAAATATACACCGGCAAAGTTGTAAAGGTTACCGACTTTGGAGCATTTGTGGAGGTAATACCCGGTGTGTTGGGCATGCAGGGCAAAGACGGCCTGGTTCACATATCACAACTGGCTTATAATCGTGTGGAGAAGGTAGAGGATGTTGTAAAAGAGGGTGATATAATCACTGTAAAAGCGCTGGGTTATGATAACATGGGCAGGTTAAAGCTTTCTAAAAAAGAAGCCATGCAACCACCCGAAGGATATGTTGAAAAAACCGAGCGAGAAAACACCAGAAACAGAAGACCAAGAAACTTTAATCGCAGACCAAAGGATTAACAAAGAACCCCAATAGGGGTTTTTTAATTTTTCTACCCCCTAAACTTTGTAATTCTATGGACTGGCAGCACAGCATAAGTTTTAACAAAAGATAAGGGGGATAGTATATGGGAGTTTTTTATTTTACCCGTCGATTGATACTTAAATTGGCATGTGTATTGTTGGCGGCAGTGCTGTTAATAGGCGGTGGTTACTATGTACTAAAAAAAGAAAGGTACCAACCTACATTGGCCCCTATTTATCAGGGTGATCAAGGAAGAAAAGAAATTGCACTAACTGTAAATGTTTACTGGGGTGAAGAATACCTTCCGCAGATGCTTAAAATTATGGAGGAAGAAAAGGTAAAGGCAACATTTTTTATAGGCGGCATGTGGGCGGAAAAATTTCCTGATTTATTAAAAGAAATAGCCCAACAGGGTCATGACATAGGTAGCCACGGTTACTCGCATCCACACCCTGACCACTTGAACAAAGCAGGTAATTTGCGCGAAATTAAACGCTCGGAAAAAATAATTAAAGAAATAATCGGTAAAGATATAAAGCTCTTTGCTCCCCCATACGGAGAAAGGGGCAATTCAGTTCTTGCTGCAACAGAAGAAGCGGGTTATCAACTTATCTTATGGAGTATAGATACCATAGATTGGCAAAGACCTGCCCCTGATACGATAGTACAGAGGGTGATTAGCAAAGCCCATAACGGGGCAATTGTTTTAATGCATCCCACAGCACCCACCGTACGGGCACTGCCCACTATCATTAAAGAATTGAAAGGGCGGGGGTATGAATTTATTACGGTAACGGAATTGCTGGAAAACCTGCCACAAGAGGAGGAAGGGCAATTAACGGAGGAAACCGGATAGATTATCACATGATTCGTCATCATCTAATTTCTTGCCAATGGGGGCCAGGGGCACAATAACTATTATTGATAAACTGCTATCATTTTGGGAAGTATTTAACAGACAGGACATACTGCAGCGGGGTGAATATTAAATTGCATATTAGAAGCAGCCTAATGATAGCACTGATGGTTATTGTAATAAAAATATGTTGGTTGTCTTGTGCTGAGGCCGGCATTTCTCAATTTAAGGCGCCGGAAATAACGGCAGATGCAGCTGTTCTTATAGACGCAAACACCGGGCAAGTATTGTTTGATAAAAACATGCATCAAAGACGGCCTCCGGCCAGTACCACTAAAATTATGACTGCTCTACTGGCGCTGGAGGGAGGCAACTTGACCGATAAAGTTACGGTAAGCGACAAGGCCGCCCAAACAGGGGAGTGCAGCATTAATTTAAGGCCTAATGAAATACTAACTTTAGAAGCACTGATATATGGCGCCTTGATGCGTTCCGGTAACGACGCCTGCGTTGCCATAGCTGAACATGTTGCAGGCAGTGAAGAAAACTTTATTAGACTTATGAATCATCACGCCAAAATATTGGGTGCCCAGAATACAAATTTTCTGAACACCAACGGTCTGCCGGAAGACCAACACTACTCCACTGCCTATGATTTGGCACAAATTGCCCGTTATGCGATGAACAAGGTGAAATTTAGAGACATAGTAAGTACCAAGAGCAAAGAGATAACCAATGAAGACGGTGAAAAAAGATTTTTTCAGAATACCAACAAGCTACTGTGGCTTTACAGGGGTTCTGACGGTATTAAGACCGGCACCACCGATGCTGCCGGCAGTTGCCTGGTAGGCTCTGCCAAGAAAGACGGCAGACACTTAATAAGTGTAGTGCTACATAGTGACGACCGTTATGCTGACACAATTAAGTTGTTAAATCACGGGTTTGATGATTATGAAGAGGTGGTTGTGCTTACCAAAGGAGAACATTTTACCACCCTTCATATTGAAAATGGATATTCATCAACTGTACCGATAATTGCTGGCAGTGGTCTGTCGGTGCTGGTTCCAAAAGGAGAAATTGGTACCTTTGAGCAGCTGGTAAAGCTGGAAAGAAACCTTAGTGCACCTATAAGATATCATCAAAGGGTGGGCACGCTTGATGTGTCAGTAAAGGGAGAGGTGGTAGGCAGTGTTGAACTTATTACCGGAGCTGCCATTAATAAGTTGCCTGTACATTTAAAAATATATAATAAATTGGATAAACACTTATGAAATAATTGCCATTATTGAAGTGTTTAGATATGATATGTAGAGAGTTTTACATAAGGTTAGGGGGTTATTAAATGTACCAAAAGACAACACTAGATAACGGTCTACGCATTTTATCAGAAGAAATCCCACATGTAAGGTCGGTTTCCATCGGACTATGGATAAACGTCGGTTCAAGGGATGAAACCAATGACAATAGCGGCATATCACATTTTATTGAACATATGATGTTTAAAGGTACTAATAAAAGAACAGCAAAGGATATAGCAGAAGAACTGGATGCAGTTGGCGGACAATTAAACGCTTTTACTACCAAGGAGTACACCTGTTATCACTCCAAAGTTTTGGACGAGCATTTTGACTTGGCGGTTGACGTATTGACTGACATGGTGTTTAATTCCAAGTTTGCCCCAGAGGATATAGATCGCGAAAAAAATGTAATAATTGAAGAAATTAAAATGTATGAAGATGCCCCGGACGAATTGGTGCATGATATATTTACAAATACTATTTGGCATGGCCATCCCCTGGGCAGGCCTATTATTGGGACAACCGAGATTGTAAGTTCCTTTAGCAGAGATGATTTGCTGGATTTTCATCATAAGCATTATACACCTGAAAAAATGGTTATTTCGGTTGCCGGCAACATTAAACATGAAAAAGTAGTGGAAAAACTGGCACCGATATTGAGTCAATTAAAGGCTACAAAAACCCCCCGGCAAAGCACACCTCCCCAAGGGGTAAGTAACTTAGTATGCCGTAACAAAGATACGGAACAGGTACACATGGTAATAGGAACCCCCGGTTATCAACTGGACCATGAGGATATCTATACAGTACAGTTAATTAACACTGTTTTAGGAGGTGGGCTGTCGTCACGGCTATTTCAGGAAATCCGTGAACAAAGGGGATTAGTATATACGGTTTTTTCTTACCATAGTTCTTATCATGACACCGGCTTGTTTGCTGTTTATGCTGGTTTGTCAAAAAATAATGTTAATAAAGCCATGGAACTGATCTTTAAAGAGATAAAGGACATATCAAGGCATGGATTAAAGGAATCTGAACTGCAACGCGCCAAAGATCAGCTTAAGGGAGGACTGCTGCTTTCCTTGGAAAATGTTAACAGCAGGATGAGCAGACTGGGCAAATCAGAGATGTATCTTGGGAAAGTGTTGACCCCTGATGAAATTGTAGGACGTGTTTTTAAAGTAACCAATGAAGATATTAAAAGAGTGGCTAAAAATATGTTCATTCCCGACAGATTCACCATGGCTGCTATCGGTCCTTGGCAAGACTGCGGGGAATTAAATACTGCATTGGCTAAGCTTAAGGAATAACCTGGGTCTAAGAACCAGGTTATTCCTTTTTATACGGTTATCATTATCATTAAAATGTCATATATCTCGTCCTTCACCAATACAATTTAATGGAGGTGGGACAAAGTGATTATGACAGCTCTAACTTTATTGGTGCTCTTGCTTATTTATCTATCGGTACGGGAGAGAGCTCGCCGAAGAATGACCCGGTGTAAAGAATTGGGGGGGTTAGATACAAGAAGCTCACCTTTGGCCAATGCCTTGGGGGCACTGGTGGGTACAGCAGGTGGTATTTACCTTTCCATGGTGATGCTAATTAATTTTTTGGAGCTAGATGTGCCAAATAAGGTACAGATAATGGGTGTTAACATGGAACCATTAGCCGCCATTTCATTGTTGATGGCGATAGTACAGCCCTTTGCAATGCGCCTTATTGGTAGATAATTGTTTTTAGGGAGGAGAATGTACCGTGCGTCTTAGTGAACTGGTGGGAAAAGAAATAGTAAACATTGTCAACGGCGCCCGCCTGGGGGTTATTGGCGAGTCAGACTTGTCCTTAGATATGGAGACCGGCCATATTCAATCAATCATTTTGCCACGGCGCAGCAATTTTTTCAATTTATGGGTTGACAAACAAAACATAATGATTCCCTGGGAGAATGTGCGTAAAATAGGTGAAGAGGTGGTTATAGTTGAAATAGATCAGGGCCACTTAAATTTTCAAAGATATTCTGTCTAGAGGATTGGGTTTTCCCCGGCGCAGAGGTCGTCGGGGTTTAGTATTTCATAGTACCGTTATCCATTTAGTCCGCCTGTTCCGACAGTGTACCGGGAGCTTGGCCGTCCTGCCCCATATCGCTTTGCGGAATAATTCTAGGAACTTGACAACATGTTACCATATATAGAATAATTAAACAGAATCAGAGATGAAAATGTTGGCTCATGGTAGTATATATCTAAAAAAGTTTGGAGGTAGCGGTAGATGATTAAAGTAGTTGTTGCAGGCGCAGCAGGCCGAATGGGCCAGGAAAGCTGCAGAGCTATTTTGCGTGCGGATGGAATGGAGCTTGTGGGGGCGGTAGACAAGAACAGCAGTGGTGAAGAACTTGAAAAAGTAATAGCAATGGACGGTGTTGAATTAACAATTCAATCTGACTTAGACACTACTTTAAAAGAAACAAAACCTGATGTGGTTGTGGATTTTACAAACCCCAATGTAGTATTTAACAATGCACAAATAGCACTGCAGAATAAGGTTCGCCCGGTTATTGGCACTACCGGCTTGACCGGTGAACAAATTGCTCAATTGAAAGAACTGGCCCAAAAACAGCAGCTGGGTGGTCTAATAGTGCCAAACTTTGCAATTGGAGCACTGTTGATGATTAAATTTGCCTCAATAGCGGTAAAGTACTTTCCCCATGTGGAAATTATTGAGTTACACCATGACCAAAAGATGGACGCTCCTTCGGGTACGGCGTTAAAAACAGCGGAGGTGTTAGCTGAAATTAGGGGAAATATGCGCCAAGGATTACCCACTGAGTTTGAAAAAATCCCCGGATCCCGTGGCGGTGACTTTGAGGGTATGCGTGTTCATAGCGTACGCTTGCCCGGTTTTGTGGCCCACCAGGAAGTAATATTTGGGGGAACAGGACAAACACTGACCATAAGACACGATTCAATATCCCGGGAATCATTTATGCCCGGTTTGTTGATGGGCATTCATAAGGTGATGGAAATAGATCACCTGGTATACGGTTTAGAAAACTTAATATTTGAGTAAGGAAGCCAAAATAATTGCATATACAAGCACCTCCTTAATTGGGTTCACATATAGTGAATCATACCGAGACAGATGTCGAAAGGAGGTACCAGGCATGCAACCTGACCTGCAAGGAGTAAAGGTAGCGGTTTTAGGGGGGGACGCCCGGGAAATTATACTTGTTCATGAGTTTTCAAGGTTAGGGGCTCAAGTACAAGTGGCTGGCTTGCCTGTGCAACAATCCGATCACGTAATTGTTTGCCGTACGGTTGCTGATGCCCTTAACGGTGTTCAAGCTGTTATTTTGCCGGTACCGGGCCTCAACAAGGATGGTACGGTATACTCTGTATTTACAGAAAAGCCCATGGAATTATCGGAAAAAATGCTGGTCTCTTTGCCGGCAAATGCACCGGTTTTTGCTGGGTTCGCCCGGGAACGTTTGGTAGAAATGATTCAGCGCTGTAATCTCCGTTTAATAGAAGTGCTTAAAAGAGACGATGTGGCCATATTGAACTCAATACCTTCTGCAGAAGGGGCAGTTCAGATGGCCATGGAAGCAACGCCCATCACCATTCATAGCAGTAATTCCTTTGTGCTTGGCTTTGGACGTACCGGTGCCACTTTGGCGCGGTTGTTAAAGGGCATGGGTGCAAGAGTTACTGTGGTCACCCGCCGACCGGCACATCAGTCAAGGGTATATGAAATGGGCATGAGACCGCTGACCTTTCAACAATTGCCAGACTTTATTTGCGAAGCTGATATTATTTTTAATACTGTTCCGGCCACCGTATTAACCAACTGCATTTTAAGCAAAGCCTCTGAGGAAGTTGTAATCATTGACGTCGCTTCACCCCCGGGGGGTACAGATTTTGATGCTGCCAAAAGATTAAACATAAAAGCCTTGCTTGCACCGGGCCTGCCTGGAAAAGTGGCTCCCAAGACAGCTGGTCGAATATTGGCGCGAGTAATACCGCGCCTATTGGCCGAGGAACTGGCTCTGTAAATTTGGTTAAAGCCACGGAGGTGCGCCATGCGATTGAAGGGTGTAAGGATAGGATTTGCCTTAACGGGTTCACACTGTACTATTGAAGAAACAATACCGCAGATCGAGCGCCTGGTTAATGAAGGGGCCGAAGTGTTTCCCATTGTCAGTACATCTGTGGAAACAACCGATACCAGGTTTGGTCGCTCCAGCCATTGGTTGGAAAGAATTAAAGAAATAACAAAAAAAGAAGTGATTTCTACAATTACCGGGGCTGAACCCTTTGGTCCTAAAAAATTAGTAGATGTAATGGTGATTGCGCCGTGTACTGGTAATACTATGGCTAAGCTAACCATGGGTATTACAGACGGTTCGGTATTAATGGCCGCCAAGGCGCATTTAAGAAACCTAAGACCGGTGGTGATCGGGATATCTACTAATGATGGCTTGGGTATTAATGCTAAAAATATAGGCATGTTGATAAACTTTAAAAACATTTTTATGGTTCCCTTTGGGCAGGACAGCCCCGGTGAAAAACCCAATTCACTAAAGTCTGATATGAACCTTATTTTAGAGACTGTTGAGGCTGCTTTAAAAGGAAAACAGCTACAGCCGATTATTATTACCTATTCTTAATAAATCTATTTTTGCACCGCACAATGGGGTAAAAAGATGGTAGAATAAAAATATATATTTTTTTGGAGGGATTTAATGTTGCAAAAGTACAATGTTGTAGTTGTTGGTGCCACAGGTGCGGTGGGTCAAGAAATACTAAACATTCTTGATGAACGCAATTTTCCGGTGGGTGATTTGAAACTGTGTGCTACTGCCCGTTCGGCAGGAAAAGAAATTGTCTTTAAGGGAAAAAGCTATACAGTTGAACAAACTACCCCTGAATCATTTACCGGTATGGATATTGCCTTTTTTGCAGGTGGTAAGGCAAGCGTAGAGTTTGGCCCAGCTGCAGTGGAGCGGGGCTGCGTGGTCATCGATAACAGTAGCAATTATCGTATGGATCCCGATGTTCCTCTGGTAGTTCCGGAAGTTAACCCCGAGGATGTAAAAGAACACAAGGGAATTATTGCCAACCCAAACTGCTCAACAATTATCATGGCTGTTCCTCTGAAGCCTTTACATGATGCGGCGGGCATTAAAAGGGTAGTGGTTTCCACATATCAAGCGGTGTCCGGTGCAGGAAAAGAAGGCATTGATGAACTAACAAACCAAACTAAGGCAATTATAAACGGTGGGGAATATGCTCCCCAAAAGTTTATGCATCAAATAGCCTTTAACTTAATTCCGCACATTGATGTATGGCAGGATATGGATTATACCAAAGAAGAAATGAAAATGGTTAAAGAAACACAAAAACTATTGCATTCCGATAAAATTGGTATAACCGCCACCACTGTACGGGTACCGGTATATCGCAGTCACAGTGAAAGTATCAATGTGGAAACAGAACGAAAGCTTACTGCACAGGAAGCCAGGGAAATACTGGCCAAGGCTCCGGGAATTGTGATACAAGATGATCCTGCAAACAATATCTACCCAATGCCCATAGAAACCTCATATAAGGACGAAGTGTATGTAGGGCGTATACGTGAAGATAATTCTCACCCCAGCGCTCTAAACCTGTGGGTGGTAGGTGACCAGATTAGAAAAGGAGCAGCTACCAACGCCGTGCAAGTGGGTGAATTGGTAATTAAGTATGGGTGTTTGCTGCAAAAAAAATAAATTACAAATGGGGAGAAAATACAGATGCGTTTTCTCATCCAGAAATTTGGTGGCACGTCATTAACCACACCTGAATTTAGAAAGTTAGTGGCAGCAAAGATAGTATCTGCAAAAAACCAAGGTTTTCACCCTGTGGTTGTCATTTCGGCAATGGGAAGAATAGGAGAACCCTATGCCACCGATACACTGATATCGGTGGCTAAACAAGTTAACCGTGAAGTACCCGCCAGAGAACTGGATTTACTAATGTCCTGTGGTGAAGTGATTTCAGGTGTGATAATGGTAAACACCTTGATAGAAATGGGTTGTCCGGCAGTGCTACTTACAGGGGCACAGGCCGGTATTATTACAGATGCTAACTTTAACGGAGCCAAAATATTACGTTTAGAACCGGACAAAATCATAGAACATGCTAAACAGGATAAGATCGTGGTGGTGACTGGTTTTCAGGGCGTTACAGAAGATGGGGAAATTACCACCCTTGGCAGGGGAGGAAGTGACACAACGGCGGCTGCCCTGGGTGTTGCACTGGACGCTGAATGCATAGATATATATACAGATGTAGAAGGCATAATGACAGCGGATCCCCATATAGTTGATGATGCCGTAATATTAAACAAAGTAACTTACAATGAAATCTGCCAGTTGGCCCATGAAGGGGCTAAGGTGATTCATCCCCGGGCGGTGGAAATAGCAATGCAAAAAAATATACCCCTTAGGGTGAGATGTGCATTTAGTGATGCCCCGGGCACCTTGGTTACCAGACATGGAGAAGTCTACGGAGGCACCATTGATGTAACCCTTGACCGCACAATCACCGGCTTGACAAATATTGCCGATATTACTCAAATTACAATAGCTGTGTCTGAGCTAAAGGTGGAAAATCCGCTGCTGAAAATTTTTAAAGGCATGGCATTGTCTGATATAAGCGTTGATTTTTGGAATGTTAATCCAGAATATATAGCTTTTACGGTAAAGAACAGCGATGTGGAAAAAGCAAAACAAGTGCTGGAAAATATGGGTATATCACCGACCTTGCGCCCAGGTTGCGCCAAGGTGGCGGCAGTGGGAGCCGGCATGACCGGAGTACCCGGCGTAATGGCCCGTGTGGTGGAAGCTTTAACGGCAGAAGGTGTAGAAATTTTACAATCTTCTGACTCTCACACCACCATCTGGGTACTTGTTAAGCAAGAAGACATGAAGAAAGCCGTTGTGGCCCTTCATCGGAAATTTAACCTAGATAAAAAATAAATACTATAAAAAGACATCATTGTGTTAATGGTACGGCTGCTGCAGGGAACAAATAATATTTAGGAAGGTGAAAGCCGTGTCTGTTGATTTCGGGCGGGTACTTACCGCCATGGTAACACCCTTTAATGGTGATTTAAAAGTTAATATTCTACAAGCCAAAAAATTAGCTCGCTATCTGGTGGAAAATGGGTCCGACGGGTTGGTAGTATGTGGAACCACCGGCGAATCACCCACCCTGTCCACAGAAGAAAAAATTGAGTTATTTAAGGCCGTGGTAGAGGAAGTGGGAGGCCAGGCGGCGGTTATCGCCGGTACCGGTAGCTACAATACTGCAGCCAGTGTAGCCCTTACCCAGGCAGCTGAGAAATGCGGCGTAGACGGTATAATGCTGGTAGCACCATACTATAATAAGCCCTCACAGGAGGGTTTGTATATGCACTTTAAAACAGTTGCAGAAAGTACCCAACTACCCGTAATGCTATACAACATTCCTGGGCGTACTTCCATAAATGTGTTGCCGTCAACAGTGGTTCGTTTGGCCCAGGATGTACCGAATATTGTAGCAATTAAAGAAGCTGCCGGAGTTATGGATAATGTAAGTGAATTACGCTCCTCTTTACCAGATGAATTTGCCATCTATAGTGGCGACGATTCGCTTACAATGCCCATTTTGGCCTTGGGAGGAAAAGGTATTGTAAGTGTAGCCGCTCATATTGTAGGGCCACAAATACAAGAAATGGTGCAGGCCTATGTCAGTGGCAATGTTTCTAAAGCCACCAGAATTCACACTGAATTATTCCCGGTGTTTAAAGGTATGTTTATTACCACCAACCCGGTACCGGTTAAAACTGCCTTAAATTTAAAGGGCATGAATGTGGGCGGTGTACGTCTGCCCCTTGTGGATATGAGCGCAGAAGACAACAATAAGTTGCGAAACTTACTTACTGATAAAGGTATACTGTAAACTGTCATTAAAAATAACAAGTGTATAGAATTTAGATACATTTAATTATGGGTACCTAAGGTGCCCATAATTTATTTTTTAGGTATGAGAATGTAAAATTATGGGTACTATATTTAATGTTTATCTTACCCGAAGCTTGTTAACATTCCACCATTTGAGTATAATATAAGATGCAGGAGCTTTAACTTGAGATAAAATATGCCCACATGACAATTTAATATATAAAATATTATCGCCTTCTCCTGGTAAGAACTCACCAATTATTGTTAAGTTATTGAAAGTATTGTGGAAAGGTTGGGAGGTGTATTTTTGGCTAAAGAAACCAAAATATCCATAACCCCTTTGGGGGGATTGGGAGAGATCGGGAAAAACATGATGGTGGTGAGGTACGGTGATAATATTTTATTAATAGACAGCGGATTGTCTTTTCCGGAAGAGGAAATGTTGGGCATTGATATAGTGATCCCTGACATAACTTATTTGGTGGAAAATAAACATTTGCTGCGCGGTATTGTACTTACCCATGGTCATGAAGATCATATTGGTTCGCTACCTTATGTATTAAGACAAATAAAAGCCCCGGTGTACGGAACTAAATTAACTCTGGGCTTACTGGCACATAAATTAAAAGAACACAACCTTTTTGATCAAACACAGTTAAATACTGTAAAACCTAGGGATATAATTCAAGTCGGACCGTTTAAAGTTGAGTTTATAAAAGTATCACACAGTATTCCTGATGCGGTTGGATTAGCAATTCACACCCCTGTCGGAACTATTGTGCACACAGGGGATTTTAAAATTGATCAAACCCCGGTGGATGGGGAAGTAACTGACTTGTACAAACTGGCACAGCTTGGTGAAAAGGGCGTGCTGGTCATGTTATCGGATAGCACTAATGTTGAAAGACCGGGCTATACATTGTCTGAAAAAATCGTCGGTCACACCTTTGAAGAGGCTTTTCAGAATGCAAAAGAAAGAATTATATTGGCTACTTTTGCATCTAATGTACATCGGTTGCAACAGGCCATTACCGCTGCCCATAAATATGACCGTAAGGTGGCGGTAATAGGACGGAGTATGTTAAATGTCGTTAACATAGCATGTGAGTTGGGCTATTTACAGATACCAGAGGGTACATTGGTGGAATTGGATGAAGCCAGCCGATTACCAAAACACAAACTGGTGTTATTGTGTACCGGCAGCCAAGGGGAACCGATGTCGGCCCTAACAAGAATTGCAATGGCTGACCACCGCCAGGTAGAAATACTACCCGGTGACACAGTGATTATATCTGCAACACCTATACCGGGGAACGAAAAACTAGTTGCCCGAGTGGTAGACCTGTTGTTTAAAAAGGGCGCCAATGTAATTTATGAATCAGAATCCGGTATACACGTATCAGGGCACCCTAGCCAGGAAGAACTTAAACTGATGTTTAATCTTTTAAAGCCCAAATTTTTTATACCTGTACACGGCGAACACCGTATGCTTGTTAAACATGCAGAGTTAGCCCAAGAAATGGGTATTCCAAAGGAAAATACCTTTGTGGTTGAAAACGGTACGGTGCTGGAATTTACCAGGCGTCAGGGCAGGGTGGCCGGCAGAGTGCCGGCAGGAAGAGTTCTTGTGGATGGGTTGGGTGTTGGTGACGTAGGAAATATAGTTCTGCGTGATCGAAAGCAGTTGTCGCAGGACGGTATTTTAATAGTGGTGGTTACAATCAACCGAGAAACCGGCCTGGTGGCAGCTGGACCGGATATTGTTTCCAGAGGTTTTGTTTACGTTCGGGAATCTGAAGAGTTAATGGAAGATGCTAAAGAACGGGTTAAGGTTGCATTGGAAAAGTGCTGTAACCGCAACATTACTGAATGGTCATCAATTAAATCTCAGGTGAGGGATGTATTAGGGAGATTTCTGTATGAAAAAACCAGGAGAAGGCCGATGATATTACCTATCATTATGGAAGTATAATTTATTTGCCGATATCGGAACCGCAAACCCTTATTATGTAAGGGTTCTGCGGTTCTTGTTCTGTATTTGACCACATTGAGAATTCAATCAGTGAATTTCTTGATGCTAGACACGGGTAAATTCAGTGCCGTTGCATTTAGGGCATGGTGGTAAAGTATCAGTATTATCGTCTAGCCTAACTAATTGACCACATTTGTTACATTTATAAGTACCAATACCGGGCTTTTCGCCTGTAGTTGGCATATAATGCACCTCCTTTCTATGGAAATATCATTCATAATGACAAGTTTCCACAAAACATAGGATTTACCTTTATCTAACAATGTCGGAATATGTTTGAAGAAAGCAATGCAAATAAGTCTCGACGAATGAATTACTGATATTTGTAGGGACACGAAAGTTAAGTGTGTGGGTGAGGAAGGCGGAACAGGTCCTGAGATATTTACGAATGTGGAACTTAGGCCAATTTCCCAGGATGGGATTGGCATGTAGAGAATATCAATACAGAGCGAAAATATGGAAGTATAAAAAATTTGGTGTAAGCCAACTCTTTCTAAATGGGGTGTATTTTTTTATTTGTTGAGCCATAATAACTCAGAAGAACAATGCCAAGGAGTGAACTACATGTACGATTTTTACCAGCAGTTTGGAGAGAATCAGCCTGGGCCAAATTTTATACCTACCACAGGTCCAGTGCCTGGGCCCAACACCACCCCTAGCCCCAACACCCCACTTCCCGGAAGCCCGGGAACACTACCCGGCCAAAGCCCCGGTGCAGTTCCCCAAAACCCAGATACTAATAAACCAAAAAGAGTGGTGGGTCAAGCTAAGGGTACTCTGGATGCTATAAAAGAACTGGGCACCACAGAATTGCCGGAGGTAAAAAGTAATATTCATTGTATCACCATAGTGGGTCAGGTGGAGGGCCACCTAACTCTGCCCCCTCAAAATAAAACCACCAAGTATGAGCACATTATTCCCCAATTGGTGGCATTAGAGCAAAGTGATGAGGTAGAAGGGGTTCTGATTATTTTAAATACCGTCGGGGGAGACGTGGAAGCCGGCTTGTGTATTGCAGAGATGATCGCCAGTTTGAGCAAACCCACTGTAAGTATTGTTTTAGGTGGGGGACACTCAATTGGAGCGCCCATAGCTGTATCCAGTGACTATTCATTTATTGCAGAAACCGCCAGTATGACCATTCATCCCATAAGGCTTAACGGACTTGTGATTGGAGTGCCACAAACATATGAATACTTAGATAAAATGCAAGATAGGGTGGTGCGTTTTGTCACAGAGCATTCTAACATCAAAGAGGAGAAGTTTAGAGAGCTGATGTTCCGCACCGGAGAATTGGCCAGAGATATTGGAACGGTACTTATAGGCCGTGATGCGGTGGAGGTAGGGTTGATTGATGAAGTCGGTGCCCTTGGCAAGGCGGTAAAGAAACTTAATAATTTAATAGAAGAAAGGAAAGGTACGCAGGGGGTGCCATTACAGTGATATTATATACTCCAATGCAGTTAGAATTGGTTTTAGAAGGCATTGAACCGCAGTTTAATAATAAACAGCGGGAAGTTAAAATAGGCAGCTCTACGCTTATTGTGGAAGACAGTGCCTGGGGCAGCAGTCGTGTGGTTCGGCTAATTTCTACCAATCCAAATGATTACTTAAACCCCCGCTATACACCGGGCACAGAGATTCAAATATAATGAAAAAACTAAGGCTTTCGCCGGCGTCCAAGGGGAGTTGGCGTAAGCCAAGTTTTTATATAACACCGTTATTTATACTAAAAAGAGTTAATTATTCTTCCCTGGGTTCATATACATAGCCTCAGGGGTGATGTAATGACAGACCTTCAAGGGTTGGTTTTAGGTATAGTACAGGGTTTAGGAGAGTTTTTACCCATTTCCAGCTCCGCACATTTGGTTTTAATACCATGGCTTTTTGGCTGGCCATATGCGGGATTGGTTTTTGATGTTGCGCTGCACATGGGTACCTTGGTGGCAGTGGTTGCGTTTTTCTGGCGTGATTGGTTGGCTTTGGCAGGGGATGGTTTGCGCTTTAAAAGAAGCCAAGGGTGTAAGCTTTTTTGGTACCTGGTTTTAGCCACCATACCGGGTGCAGCATTTGGTTATGTTATGGCAGACTATGCAGAGACCCTTTTTCGCACGCCCATCTTAATTGGTACCATGCTTATTATCATGGGTGTCATTTTATATCTAGTTGATAAAAATGCACCAAGCCAAAAGGAGTTAAAACAAATATCTTTAAAAGACAGCTTAGTTGTAGGGTTCATTCAGGCCTTAGCGATTATTCCGGGTGTATCCCGTGCCGGTGCAACCATGACTGCCGGTAGGGCAATGGGTATGAAGAGAGAAACAGCGGCTAGGTTTTCTTTTTTATTGTCCACGCCCATTATATTTGGGGCTGGTTTACTGGAACTACAAAAACTTACCTTTTCAGATATAGACCGTGCCTTTATGCTTGGGGTAATAACTTCGGCAGTGGTGGGCTTTTTATCAATAAAATTTTTGCTTCGGTACCTAACCCAAAAAAGCTTCAATATTTTTGTATGGTATCGGTTTGCATTGGGAGCACTGGTTATTATTATAGCCCTGTGGCGGGGATAATTAGAAATAAGCCACCGGTGTTTTGCCGGTGGCTATGGCGGTTATTAATACATTTGCCCGCTGTGGGGCATATGTTGTGGCATTCTCTGCTGTTGGTAGTTACTTGTTCCGTAGTACTGCTGTTGTTGACTGCTGTTAATAGTATGCATAATTTCATTTTGCATATTATTAATCTTTCTAGAAGCTTGGGATATCTCTTGTTGCTGGGCCATGGTGGGTTGATACCAACCCCTTTGGTTCATCATATCAAATAATTGTTTTTGTTCATTGTAAGTTTCAGTTAGCACGTTGATATAGCTCTGCCTAAGTTGATTGTTAGATGTTTCTAATATTTTCCGATTAATACATTCACAGGTGTATTTTAAATCCATTAACATAGAAGTGGCCAGGTCTTTATCCCTAATTTGATCAAAGGTTTGTCCCATGTTCATTCTCCCTCCTTTTTAGCTTATTGCATGTTTACGCCGATATGCCTGGATAGCATTTGGAATGCTTGCATACGTCGATGGGACATTTCCTGACAGAAAGATTTTAATTGCGGATCTTGACATTCCCGGGCAAAATGGTTAAAACCCATAATATTGGAACCTTCCAGCCGCAGGTGGTCTTCCAAATCTAATAATTCGCGCGTTGTAATATTGTTCATTCTATTCCTCCTCTCGTAGTAGATATTTACAGTTGTAATATGTACCAAGGAAAAAATATTATGCAAGCCTTCTATCAGGTTCATTAAAAAGGGATATGGTAATTTTTGTAGTATATATATCATGGGGGTGTGACAGCTTGCGAGTATTACAAAAAATCAAAGATGACCTTAAATATGAAATAACCGGAATTATGCTGTTGGCACTGTCACTGCTGGGCCTGGCAAGTTTTTACAGCACATCACTGGGTGCTGTCGGAAATTTTATTGGCAGGGTATTGCTTGGCATTTGTGGCGAGGGCCGAATAATTTTCCCGGTTTTACTGGGCGTTTTTGGAGTACGCTTAATAATGCAAAGAAACAGGTCAACAATATCAGTGAAGGTATACGGTGGAGTACTCTTGTTTTTTATTGTGCTCACCCTATTGCATATCCAATACCCGGTGGAAGAGGCCTTTGCCTTAGGTTATCAGGGTTTGGGTGGAGGGTTAATAGGTGCACTTTTTAGTTATTTGCTGCAACATGCCTTTGGCCAGGCCGGAACATACATTATATTAATTGCGGCCTCATTGGTAGCCTTGTTACTGTTAACCAACAGGCCACTGTCTGATTTGACCTCTGATTTTGTAACCAAAGGCAAATCAAGGTTGACGGCAGCCAAAGATTCATTGACAAATTTTTTATTTACTGAAGTTGAGGAAGAAGTGCCTGCAAAGGGACAAAATAATAACGGTAATAACCAACATGAAATTACATATTTCGCAAACAATAGTGAAACAGACAATGCTGTGCAAGGCAAATCCCAAAACAGTGAAGGGTGGGTTCACTCAGAAGCGGTTATTAAAATAGATGAAAGTCAATCTGGCATTAATGAATCAGAAAGTGGAGATGCTGAGGAGCCGTGGAATAGCCGGCAGGCACCTGTCACCTATACGCAGCTCTCTATAGATGATGTTCCACGATATCAGCTACCGCCTTTGACATTGTTATCGCGACCAAACCAGCCTAAGGTGGGAAAAGGAAAAAAGAATATAAATGAGCGCGTAAAAACCTTAGAAAGCACAATGGCAGACTTTGGTATTAATGCAAAGGTTACCCATGTATCAATGGGGCCGGCCATAACCAGGTTTGAAATTCAACCGCCCTCCGGTGTAAAAGTAAGTCGCATCGTTAGTTTGGCTGATGACATAGCTCTTTCAATGGCTGCCCCAGATGTGCGTATAGAGGCACCTATACCTGGCAAAGCAGCCATCGGTATCGAGGTGCCTAACGATGAGATATCTATGGTGCATTTGCGTGACCTGCTTGAAAGCAGGGAATTTGTTCAATCTACCTCAAAGTTGACCATTGCCTTAGGACAAGATATTGCAGGTAATGCAGTGGTTGCAGATTTAAGCAAGATGCCCCATGTCCTAATTGCAGGGGCAACGGGGGCAGGAAAAAGTGTTTGTTTGAATACTTTAATTGCCAGTATCTTGTTTAAAGCTACTCCCGATGAAGTTAAGTTGATGATGATTGACCCCAAAATGGTTGAGTTGGCAAACTACAACGGCATACCTCATCTGGTTTCTCCTGTGGTTACAAATGCTAAAAAAGCTGCAACTTCTCTGCGGTGGGCTGTGAAGGAGATGGAGCGCCGATATAGCTTATTTGCTGAAATGGGGGTACGGGATATTAACAGATACAATAGCATAATCAAAGCCCAGGCACCGGACAAGGCGCAAAATCGACTACCCCTAATCGTTATAATAATAGATGAATTGGCAGACTTGATGATGGTTGCACCCGCTGACGTGGAAGATGCGGTATGTCGCTTAGCTCAGATGGCCCGGGCTGCCGGTATACACTTGGTGGTGGCCACACAGCGGCCATCTGTTGATGTTATAACCGGCTTGATAAAGGCTAATATTCCTTCCCGAATATCCTTTGCGGTGTCATCGCAGGTTGACTCGCGTACTATCTTGGATATTGCCGGAGCGGAGAAACTGCTGGGTAAAGGAGATATGCTGTTTTTCCCGGTGGGAGCCCCTAAACCTGTGAGATTGCAGGGTGCCTTTCTTTCAGACAAGGAAGTGGAAGATTTAGTGGAATTTTTAAAGAAACAGGCAAAGCCGCATTACAATGAAGAAATAACCAAAGAAGAACCCCTAGAGGACCAGTCACCTCCCCTGGAGGATGAGCTTTTGCCTACAGCTGCAAAAATATTAATAGAACAGGGACAGGCATCAATATCCATGTTACAGCGGCGGTTACATATCGGTTATGCCCGGGCAGCCAGGCTAATAGATATTATGGAACAACGGGGCATCGTGGGCGGCTATGAAGGCAGCAAACCCCGTGCGGTATTGATGACACTGGAGCAGTACTATCAAACCTTTAATGACCGGCAATCTCCTCCGGAGAGTTAATACATTTAGGCCCTTGTTAGGTAAGGGAAAACAGTTTTCTGGCAAGCAGGAATAAATAATTATTATCTAGAATAATCACAATATAGACGGAAGGCTTTGGCAATGTATAAAGATATTACTATAGAAGAGGCATTAAAAATTAGCAATGCCTGCTACATAGATTTACGTTCAGAAATAGAATACGACGAAGACACTCTGCCGGGTGCAGTAAACTTACCTCTCTTTAACAGCGAAGAAAGAGCCCGCATTGGCACCCTATTCAAGAATGAAGGGGAGGAAAGGGCAAAACAACTGGGTCTAGAATTGGCAGGACCTAAGCTGAAAGACCTTTACCTAGAAATAAAGGAAAGGTCTAAAAATAAAGTGCCGGTTATTTTTTGTTGGAGAGGGGGAATGCGCAGCCAGTTTGTGGCTGCTGTATTATCTAGCTTAGGTGTTAACTTTGTAAGAATTATAGGCGGGTATAAATCATACAGAAGATGGGTATTTAATTACCTTAATCAAGAAGAACTGCCCCATAAGGCAGTGGTTTTACACGGTTTAACCGGGGTTGGTAAAACCCATGTTTTAGAGAAGTTAGAAAAAAAGGGAGCTCCTGTGTTAGATTTAGAGGGCTTAGCCTGCAACAGGGGTTCAGTATTTGGCAATATAAATATGCCCCCTTCACCGGGACAAAAAAAATTTGAATCTTTAATTGTAGATAAATTAGAAACCTTTGCGCCAAGTAAATATTTTATAGTTGAATGCGAAGGAAAAAGACTAGGTAATTTACTGGTACCGCAGGTGATAACAAAAAAAATAAATAGCGGTTATAAAATACTTTTATACGCAAAACTAAGCACTAGGGTAAACAGGATTATAGAGGATTATACCGTTGGCCTAAATCACAATATAAAGGAACTGCAAATATCTACCACAAGGTTAGCTAAAAGATTGGGGTGGAAAAAGGTAGAAGAAATAAACCTGTTATTAGAAGAAGAAAATTTTACAGAGGCATTTAGCTATCTTTTAACATTTTACTATGATCCTCTATATAAATACCCTCAACAACCGGACGAAAACTATAATCTATGTGTAGAATGTGAAGATCTTGACCAAGCGGCCGAAGAAATATATCAGCATATTAAAAAACTACCAGGGTACAATGATGTAAGGAACAGGAGGTGACACCTTTGGATGTTGGCAACCGTTTAAGGGAATCGAGACTTGCCCAAGGGTATTCACTTGAACAAGTGGAAGAGGCCACAAAAATAAGGTCCAAATATATAGAAGCTCTGGAAAATGAAGAATATCATTTATTACCCGGTGAGGTATATGTGGTAGCCTTTATGCGTAATTATGCTAAATACTTAGGGTTAGATGATGAAGAATTGGTGCAGCAATACAGGGCTCAACAATCTCCACCTACGCCGGAAATATCCCAGGAAGATTATACGGAAAAACCAAAAAGACGTAAAAGAAGAGAAATAAGACGAAAACCCAGAAAAGGCAAGCCTCGCACTTTATCCTATGTCATTGTGGCCTCAATAATTTTTTTAGCCGTCATTGCGTTTGCCGCTATGAATTCAGATAAATCATCAAAGCCCGACACTGCCCAACAGCCAGGGGTGGGCCAGGAGGACAGGCTGCCCGATACTGATATAGGAGAACAGGATGACAATGATGGATTGGATGGCAACTTACCCAATGAAGATCCTGATCAACCGCAACAGGTTGAGTTGGTTTTAAGTGTAGTGGAAGATCGGTGTTGGATGAATATAGAAGTGGATGGTCAAACAGAGTTTTCCGGCATTGCCAGTGCCGGAGAAATAAAGGAGTTTATTGGACAAGAACGAATATATATAGAGTTAGGCAACGCAGGGGTGGTGGAAGTACAGTTAAACGGGGAAAATTTAGGTACTCTGGCTCCTAGGAATCATGTATATAGAACGGAATTTACAGTACAGCAGGGTTAAATATATTTAAAGGAACCCATTATATCAATTATAATGGGTTCCTTTTCTGGCTATCAAAAAAATCGTGGCGCTATTCATCGCCTTTTATATGCCAGCCGCAGTTTGGGCAAAAATTAGCATTTGGTTTATAATAATGGTGGCATTTGGGGCAGGCCACTTCAATATCATCGGTAACATCAATGGTGCTTTTTTTGCTTAATTTAGGACGGGTGGCCAGATGCAGTGGGAAAAACACAAAAAACAGAAAGGTAACGCCCATGCCCCATAGCAGGGATGAAATGTGAGAGCGTCCCCTTTGTAAAGAGTCCCAAACTGTATATATGCCGGCTAAGAAAAAAATTAAAAAGCTAAGATAGTGCAAATTATTCACCTCTCCATATATATATATTATGCCATAAAAAGCAATACTGCAATGATTATATTTGTAGCTCAATTTATAGAACCCATAAGATGTAAAGCAAACTTTTGTTTATGGTTGTGCTCTGGAGGCAAGGCATTTATACTTTAACTGTAGATGGTGAACAATACACTGGAGGAAATAACGATGACAAAAAAGAAAGTTGCAGTGGTTAGCTTAGGTTGTGCTAAAAATCTGGTGGATACCGAAAATATGTTAGGTCTTATGTGCGAAAGCGGCTATGAAGTAACCACCGATGAAAGCCAAGCCCAAATACTATTGGTAAATACCTGTGGGTTTATTGAGTCTGCTAAGGAAGAATCAATCCAAGCTATATTAAACCTTGCACAACATAAAAAAACCACAGACGCAAAACTCATCGTAGCAGGATGTTTGGCGCAAAGATACAAGGACGAAATAATGGAGCAAATGCCAGAGATAGATGCCATTGTGGGCACAGGAAACATTAAAGAAATAGTGGATGTGGTCGAAAAAACATTGAAAGGCCAACGGGTTAACACCGTAAAAGAACCGGGTTTCGACCTTGATAATTATATCCCCCGTGTTATTTCAATCCCTGGACACAGTGCATATGTGAAAATAGCCGAAGGGTGTAATAACCGCTGTGCCTATTGTGCTATACCGAGCATTAGGGGTAAGTACCGCAGCAAACCAATGGAAATAATAGAAGAAGAGGTTCGTGAACTTGTTAATGGGGGTATAGTAGAGATTATCTTGGTGGCCCAAGATACCACCCTTTATGGCATTGATCTTTACGGAGATTACAAGCTATCTGAATTACTCAACAGACTGGCTAAAATAGAGCAATTAAAATGGTTAAGGGTTATGTATTGTTATCCCACGCACTTTATGGATGACCTTATAAAAACCATTGCCGAAACACCTAAGGTGTGCAAGTACATAGATTTACCGCTACAACATGCTTCTGATACCGTACTGTGCAGAATGAACCGTAGAGGAAAGGTGCAGCAGATAAAAAATTTAATTGCAAAAATAAGGGCAAATATTCCTGACGTTACTTTACGCACCTCATTTATAGTGGGCTTTCCCGGTGAAACAGAAGAAGATTTTGCGCAATTGTTATCATTTATGGAAGAAATAAGATTTGATCGGGTGGGTGTATTTAAATACTCATTGGAAGAGGATACCCCTGCCTATGAAATGCCAAATCAAGTGGATGAAAAAACAAAAGAAGAAAGATACCATCGTGCCATGGCTTTGCAACAGAAAATATCCCTTAATAAAAACAGGGAAAAAATCGGAAGGATTATAGAAGTTTTGGTGGAAGGTGAAGTGCCGGATGAGCCCGGCACCTATGTGGGAAGAAGCCAAGGAGATGCTCCGGAAGTTGATGGAATAGTTTACTTTAAGGCAGGAAAAAAGGTAGAATATGGCGAACTGGTACAAATCAAAATTACAGACTCTGCTGAATACGACCTGATGGGAGTTTTGATATAAATGAACTTACCTAACCGCCTGACACTTGCCAGGATATTTTTAGTACCGGTTTTTTTACTGGTTGTAACGACTAAATTGCCCTATGGCGACTTACTGGCCGCTGCAGTTTTTATACTGGCAGCAAGCACCGACGGATTAGACGGCTACTTTGCCAGAAAAAACAAAATGGTAACCAGGTTTGGAAAAGTTATGGATCCTCTGGCTGACAAACTGCTGGTAACAGCTGCCCTGGTCAGTCTTGTGGGATTGCAGCGTTTGTCCCCATGGGTGGCAGTAATCATAATTGGGCGCGAATTTGCAGTGTCGGGATTGAGGACAATGGCTGCTTCAGAGGGTACTGTTATTGCTGCAAGTAAATTGGGTAAATACAAAACAGTTAGCCAGATTATTGCCATTGTAGTAATGTTTATTCCACAACTCCCTTACTACTCTGTGTTAGGTAATCTTGCTATGACAGTCGCAGTGGTGTTTACCATTTGGTCCGGTATAGACTACTTTGCCAAGAATTGGCAGGCAATTAAAAAGGGCGGGCTTTAATATTTATAATAATGATTGTAGTCCACAGCCCACCACCAATTATTACATTTGTAGCACCAATACAAATGTGCTATAATAGGGTTCCTGGGAGTACAGCGGACAGTCGCTGTTGTGGTACCTTAATAAATTAGTACCATGATAGAGGAAAGTCGAGACGCACACAGCCCTTTGGCTGTAAAATGGAGCTCAGCGCAAGCTGAGGCAGGGCGACCTGACGACGGAGAAAAAAACTCTAGTAGTTTTGAGTAACCATAAAGTGCCACAGAAACTAATTCATCGGGCGACCGGTGAGTGCAAGGGTAAACTCCTCCAGTGCGCAACCCAAATAGGCGAACGGCTATGCCGAGTCGCGGGTAGGGGCACCCCGGAAACGGGGAAGATATATTATTATATATCTTAGATAGATGACTGTCGAAAACAGAATCTCGCTTACAGCTGTACTCCTTTATGGGTACAAAAAGGCGCCATCGGCGCCTTTTTTCTTACCAACTGTTTCAAGGTGATATATATAATTAACTATGTTATAATGCTTAGTGTTATCTCACTAACTAACTTTGAAGTATTAGGAAGGGTGATGCCCGTGAAATGGCGTGGTTTTCATATCCCAATTATAATTTTGTCATTACTGGGCGGACTGGCCTTATTCTTTGGCGGTCAATTTTTATATAACAAATATAATTACGAACAACCTTTGGAAAATATTTTTTCTAATAATGAATATGTGCAGAGCTACAACATCGAGAAGAAATCAGGAACTGTTCATATTGATATTGAAATTAAACCCAATGGTGATGTAAACATTGCACAGGTGTACAAAACATTATATCAAGATTCCAAAGATGTTTTAGGTCGTGAGAATTTTACCATTGCTTTAAACGATAATCCAGACAGCGACCTCCAAGCTGCGTGGGAGAAAAGTCAATACTTTGTTCACCAAGCAATAATGCTAGGGAATTTCCCTGAAATGGCCGAACAAATAGAAAACTTCACGGCTGAAAACAATGCCATTGCCAAGGTTTATGTTGAGCATGAAAATATTTATGTACAAATGTATAAGGAAAACGGCCATAACTTGTTGCGGGTTATATCCCGCCGGAATAACAATGCTATAACAACAGGAGGTGGGGCCAATGATTAAAGAAATAAGTTTAGGCCTTGCCCTTGCAGTAATAATATTTTCCATAGTTGCAGGGTATAACATTTTACCTTTAGTTATATTGGCTTTGGCAGGGGGGGTGCTATACTTCATAGCACAGTCCAGAGGTTTAGTTAAAAGTTTTGAAAGCTCTGATAAGCCAAACACCAAAGTGAACTTTGAGCATATCGGGGGGCAGAAAACCGCCATAAAAGAGCTAAAAGAAGCATTAGATTTTATAAGAAATTATAAAGAAATCACATTGCTAGGAATTCGCCCCTTAAAAGGTATACTGCTCACCGGTCCTCCGGGTACCGGCAAAACCTTGTTGGCTAAAGCTGCGGCCAATTATACCGACGCAGTGTTTTTGGCAACCTCAGGTTCAGAGTTTGTAGAGATGTATGCCGGAGTTGGTGCCCAAAGGGTACGAAAACTTTTTAAAACTGCCCGGGAAAAAGCCAGTAAACTGGGTAAAAATAATGCAATTATATTTGTAGACGAAGTTGAAACACTGGGGGCTAAACGCGGTCAAAACAGCAGCCACATGGAGTATGATCAAACTCTAAACGAGTTATTGGTTCAGATGGATGGGCTAAAAGCCGATGAATCTGTAAGAATATTGGTTATTGCGGCCACCAACAGGGCTGATATGCTTGACCCTGCTTTAATGCGCCCTGGGCGCTTTGACCGTCAAGTTAAAGTAGAGCTCCCAGACCGTCAAGGTCGTTTAGAAATATTGAAAATTCATGTCCGCAACAAACCGTTGGCAGATGACGTTGATTTAAACAACTTAGCCAAGGAAACTTTTGGTTTTTCAGGGGCACATTTAGAGAGTCTTGCCAATGAAGCAGCTATCTTTGCCATGCGTGAAAACTGTAAGCAGATACACTATCGCCATTTTCATGAAGCAGTTGATAAGGTAATTATGGGGGAAAAGTTGAACCGACGCCCCTCATCAGAGGAATTACACAGGGTTGCCGTGCACGAGACAGGGCACGCATTGATATGCGAGTTACTTCGGCCAGGAGCGGTATCAACCCTTACAGTTACACCTCGGGGAGGAGCTTTAGGATATATGCGGCAGCACAATGAAGAAGAAATGTATTTATATACCAAAGATTACCTGGAAAATCAAATCGCAGTTATGTTAGCAGGGGCGATGGCTGAAGAACAGATAATTGGTAACCGCAGTACCGGTTCAGCCAATGATTTTGAAAAGGCCTTTAAAACAGCAGAAAATATTATCAAAACCGGTCTTAGTGACATAGGTATAGTGTCTTGGGATAACCTTTCACAAGACCGGAAGTTTAAAGAGGTTAAAAAAATTCTTGAACAACAAGAAAAGAGAGTGGAAGGGTATATTAAACAGCATATAGAAGAAATTAATAATACAGTAACTCTACTTTTGGAACAAGAAAAATTGACCGGTGATGAATTTAGAAAAATTATTAACAAAAAGGTGGCATAAATTTTTATGACATGTTATCATTTCTAGGGTTGGTAAATATCAACCCAATTTTCCTAATTAATTTGTAATAAACTTCACATGCCTGGCAGGATTTTTTGCTACCATGTAGAAAATTATATTTGAACATGTAGTATAGAATGATTTTTAGATATTATATAAAAGTAGTGGGGTAATTATATGAAAGCAGAGCTCATCTTTACAGGAACGGAATTACTTTTAGGGCAAGTATTAAACACTCACGGCCGGTATTTAGGGCGCAGACTGTCTGATTTGGGTATTGAGGTTATACTGCATACCACCGTCGGCGATGATTGGGAGCGTATGGCAAGTGTCTTTAAACAGGCTTTACAGCGATCAGATATAATTATCACTACCGGAGGTTTAGGACCTACCTCTGATGACTTAACTAAGGAAACTATAGCTGAAGTGTTGGGTTTAAGCATGGTATTACATGAGGAGTCTTTGGCATCGATAAAACAATTTTTCACAAGCAGAGATAACAAGATGCCGGATAGTAATCTAAAGCAAGCATATTTTCCTGAGGGCGCAAATGTAATACCAAATCCATGTGGAACAGCACCTGGAGCCATTATTGAAACTAAAGACGGCAGGGTGGTAATTATATTACCGGGCCCACCCTGGGAACTGGAAGCAATGTGTGAAGGTTCGGTGGTTTCCTATTTAGCGTCTTTAGAAGGGCGTGGTGACGTAACACGATTTACAACTTTAAAACTAACAGGCATAAGGGAGGACGATGTTCAGGATTTATTGAATGACCTGGATGGTGTAAACAACCCGGAAATATCCTATATTGCACGTCCCGGCGAAGTTCATGTTCGTATTAGTGCACATGCAAAAACAGCCCAGCAAGCTGATAAACTGGTTAAACCCCTTGCCGATGAGGTAACAAAGCGGCTAAAACCATACATTTTCGCCATGGATGATGAAAGAATTGATTTTGTTGTGGGTGAGTTATTAAGAAAAAAAGATATGACCATTGCCGTTGCAGAATCATGTACTGCTGGGATGGTTGAATCTCGCCTTTGTGATATGGCCGGATGTTCAAAATATTTAATTGGTGGGGTTGTTTGTTACAGCTCCATGGTAAAAGAAAAAATTCTAGGCATTGACCCCAAAGGTTTGGCTGAGCACGGGGCAGTCAGTGAATGGGCTGCCAAAGCAATGGCGGAAAATGTGCGCAGCATGCTTAAGTCTGATTTGGGTCTGGCTGTCACAGGAGTGGCAGGGCCTACGTCAAGTGAAAATAAACCCATCGGATTGGTATATATTGCCTTGGCTACGCCCGAAGGTACCCAATGTCGGGAATATAAAATGCCCGGACGACGCATGGCTATCCGCCAAGGCGCGGTTAACGCATCTTTAAAAATGGTTCGCCATTATTTAGAGGGTACATAGGTTGTGTTATTTAATTATATAAAAAACAAAGGCTTTCGTTTATTTATGAAAGACTAAGCGAAGACCTTTGTTTTTATTTTTTGCATTAAATTGTTTTTTAAGATAAAATACCTTAGGAAAAAAATTAGGAAAAAAATTCTTGGAGGATGTTATGAGAATAGAAAAACACAAGGCCTACTTTGGCAATTTAAAAATAAATCGGCGAATATATCAGTCGCTGGTGAATATGGGTTTTGAAGAACCCACTCCCATTCAGGTCAAAGCTGTGCCGGTAATACAAAGTGGTAAGGACGTGGTGGGCCAGGCCCAAACCGGAACCGGGAAAACCGCTGCTTTCGGTATTCCAATAGTTGACAATTTAGATATAAAGAAAACAAAAGTACAGGCTTTAGTGGTTACCCCCACCAGGGAGTTGGCTATTCAAGTGGCTGAAGAAATTTCCAGAATAGGCCAATTGTTAAGGGTGCGAACCTTACCTATTTATGGGGGGCAATCCATTAACCGTCAGGTACGTTCACTGCAAAGGGGCGTGCAGGTGGTAATCGGTACCCCTGGCAGACTATTAGATCATTTGCGCAGGGGAACGCTCAAATTAGATAATGTAAAAACGGTGGTATTGGATGAAGCTGACGAAATGTTAGATATGGGGTTTATTGATGATATCACATCATTGTTGGATGCCACCCCGACAGACAGACAGACCTTGATGTTTTCAGCCACCATATCTGAAGATATTAAGAGACTTGCTAAACGATATATGAATCAACCGGAGTCAGTGGCGGTAAGCCAGCAAAATATTACCGTTCCCCAAATTGAACAAATTTACTATGAATCCAGCGAAAAAGATAAAATGGATGTGCTATGTAGACTGCTGGATAGTTTAGATATAAAACAATCGATAATTTTTTGCCGTACCAAAAGGGGTGTAGACCAGTTGGTTGCAGGCTTAAATGCCAGGGGTTTTTCTGCCGAAGGATTACACGGGGACATGACCCAGTACCATCGCAACAGCGTGATGAGAAAATTTAAAAAATTAGGTTTGGAACTGCTTGTGGCAACAGACGTGGCGGCACGGGGACTGGATATTGAAAACGTTACCCATGTAATAAACTTTGATATTCCCCAAGATACTGAGTTTTATGTACATAGAATCGGCCGTACCGGTAGGGCAGGGCGCAGTGGTGTTGCAATTACAATTATCACCCCTAAGGATTATCGACAGTTAAGAACTATTGAAAGGTTAACAGGCACCAAGATAAAGCGCGGCAAACTACCCTCCGCTGAGGATTTGGCGGAAATCCAACGGGAAGCAGTTATAAAAAGAATGCAGCAAATCATTGAAAACGGTGGTTTAACATTTTATCGCTCTATTGCAGAATCATTGGCTGAAGAATATACCCCAATGGATGTGGCCGCAGCGGCACTTAGATTGTCCTTGGATTTGGAATTAGGAGAAACTGCCGAAGAAGAAGGTAGGCCTTTCGGAGCAACAGGAGCAAAACATGGCATGGTGCGTCTATTTATTACCATCGGCAGACAAGAAAAAATATCACCATTGGAATTGATAAAAGCCATTTCTGATGAATCAGGAATACCGGGGGATTTGATAGGAGATATAGATATTTACGAAAAATTTTCCTTCTTTGAAGTACCCGAGGATTGGGGAAATTGTGTATTAAATTGTTTAGATAGGCAAATTATTAAGGGACGCCGTGTTATTGTACAACCTGCAAAGGGGCGAAACAATTAAATTTGTGAATCTTCATAAAACCATTGACAACCTCCAAAAAATGGGGATATAATCGAGTTAGTATCGAACGTCCGTTTTGGAGAGGAGGATTTTATTGTCAGATAAACTTGAGGCACTACAAAATGCCCTGGATCATATCGAACGTAACTTTGGTAAAGGCTCAATTATGAAATTGGGTGAAGCCAACACCAAGCTTAAGGTTGGAAAAATACCCACGGGCTGCCTTTCCTTGGATATTGCCCTAGGTGTTGGTGGAGTCCCCCGTGGAAGAATTGTAGAAATTTTTGGGGCTGAATCATCGGGTAAAACAACCATAGCCTTGCACATTATAGCACAGGCCCAAAAGTCCGGTGGAATAGCTGCATTAATAGACGCTGAACATGCCCTTGACCCCACCTATGCCCAGGCTTTAGGAGTAGATATTGAAAACTTGCTAATATCACAGCCGGATACCGGTGAACAAGGCTTGGATATTTGTGAAGCCTTGGTGAAAAGCGGTGCTGTGGATGTGGTTGTGATTGATTCGGTGGCAGCACTGGTACCTAAAGCAGAAATAGAGGGGGAAATGGGCGACTCCCATGTGGGTTTACAGGCCCGTCTAATGTCACAGGCCTTAAGAAAGCTCACCGGCGTAATCAGCAAATCAAAAACCTGCGTAATATTTATTAACCAATTAAGGGAAAAGATAGGTGTAATGTTTGGCAATCCGGAAACTACACCGGGTGGACGTGCATTGAAGTTTTATTCTTCAGTGCGTGTAGAGGTACGTAGGGGCGAGCCAATTAAACAGGGTACTGAAATTTATGGTAACCGTACTAAAATAAAAATTGTAAAGAATAAGGTTGCACCGCCCTTTAAACTTGCTGAATTTGATATTATGTATGGGGAAGGAATTTCACGGGAAGGCAGTATCCTGGACGTGGCAGCAGAACATAAAATAGTACAAAAAAGTGGGGCTTGGTATTCCTATAATGAAACACGTTTGGGCCAAGGACGAGAGAATGCTAAGGAATACTTAAAGCAGCATCCGGAAATAACCGATGAAATCGAGCAAATGGTTTATAAAAAGCTTAATATCGAGGCAGCCGGCAAAGATGATAATGAAGTAAACAATGTAGAAGATGCAAAAAAATAGCCTAGGAAATAAAACATAAACCGAGGATTCAATTCAGGAAGGGTATGTTTTATCAAGAACATACTCTTCCTGCTGGATAAAACCTTGGTTTTTCTTATTAAATAACCATTCCCGGTGGGACAAACAAGTTTTAGGGGGGAAAGTGTTGGCTGATGATGTCTATAAGAAAGCAAAAAACTATGCTTTAAGGGTACTAACCTATCGACAACGCACAAAACAAGAAATGATAGATAAACTGCACCAAAAAGGATACAAGGCCGACATCATTAAGGACGTTATAACTTTTTTACAGGAATATCAGTTTATTGATGACTATAAATATGCTTGCCAGTGGGTAGAGTACCGTCTAAAAACAAAACCCATGGGAGCAAGGGGGATAAAATACCAATTAAAAAAACGGGGTATTGATGATGAAATTATAGAAAAAGCCTTAAGCACAGTGACACCGGAAACCGAACTTGAACTGGCCCGGCAACTGGTAAGTAAGGCAAAAAGAACCGGTGATAAACCACCTTCATACAGAAAATTGGCAGCAATGCTACAGCGCCGCGGATTTGAATACTATACCATTAAAAATGTATTGTCCGAAGTAGAGAGGCAATAATGCATAATAACTTGACACATTACATAAAAACTTGTACAATTTAGAATGGTAGAAAATAGGTTTGATACTGCGATAAAGCGGTTATATATATACTCATTTGTAGAAACTGCAAGCTCATATAATTACGGTAAAACGTTTGTAATTATGATTCATAGTTAAGCTTATAGAAATATTGATAATACAACGTCTGCGCTTTGTAAGCGTAGTTTAGTTAGCCGTCAATAAAAGAGCAACATCGCCAAAGTTTCAAATACTATTTCTGCCGAGGTAAACTCGGTTTTTTTTATACTATTTAAAAGTAATTTTTTGGATAATAGTGTAAAAAACCTTTACCTATAGCTGGCTTGTACATAGCATATGTGCCAATCAGTAAGCCGGCAGTTTTAACAAAAGCATTGGTATTCCTAAAGAACTTAAAAATATTATAACTAGGAGGTGAATAAATGACCACAAATCCACAGGCTTTAGTATTATTCGCTATTCTAGCCTTAGCATTTGGATTAGTTGCGGGCTATTTTATACGCAAACACCTGGCTGAAGCAAAAATTGCCACTGCCGAGGCAGAAGCAAAAAAAATAGTTGATGATGCCATAAGACAGGCTGAAGCAAAGAAAAGAGAAGCTATACTTGAGTCTAAAGAAGAAACCTTAAGATTTCGTAATGAAGTAGAAAAAGAATATAAAGAAAGAAGAAGTGAATTACAACGACTGGAAAGGCGTTTAATACAAAAAGAAGAAACGCTGGATCGAAAAACTGAGGCTAATGAAAAGAAAGAAGAAACGTTACAGCGTAAAGAAGTTGAAATTGAAAAAACGAAAAATGAAATTAACCGAATACTAGAACGTCAGTTATCCGAACTGGAGCGCATTTCAGGACTTACTTCTGAAGAAGCTCGGCAAATATTACTTGCAGATATCGAAAAAGAAATACAATATGATGCTGCACTTATGATTAAAGAGGCTGAAAACAAGGCCAAGGAAGAAGCAGATAAAAGGGCAAGAGATATCATATCCCTGGCCATTCAAAGATGTGCTGCTGATCATGTGGCAGAAGCAACAGTAGCTGTGGTTCCATTACCAAACGATGAAATGAAGGGTCGGATTATTGGGCGAGAAGGGCGTAATATCAGGTCCTTTGAAACCCTTACAGGAATTGATTTGATTATTGATGATACGCCGGAAGCAGTAATTGTATCCGGTTTTGATCCAATTAGACGTGAAGTGGCTCGTGTAGCTTTAGAAAGGCTAATTTCAGATGGGCGAATTCACCCTGCCAGAATTGAAGAGATGGTAGAAAAGGCCCAAAAGGATGTAGACACACAAATTCGCGAAGCAGGTGAACAAGCCACCTTTGAAACCGGAGTACATGGTTTGCATCCTGAATTGGTTAAGTTGTTAGGAAGGTTAAAGTTTCGCACCAGTTATGGACAAAATGTGCTTAAACACTCCATTGAAGTGTGTCACCTTGCAGGTTTAATGGCTTCTGAATTAGGTATCGATATGCAAATTGCTAAACGCGCAGGACTACTTCATGATATCGGAAAGGCCGTGGACCACGAAGTTGAAGGACCACACGTGGCCATTGGTGTAAACCTTTGTCAGAAATACAAGGAAAATCCGGAGGTTATCCATGCTGTGGCGGCGCACCATGGCGATGAGGAGCCAAAAACCATTGAAGCGGTGCTGGTTCAAGCAGCCGATGCTGTTTCCGCTGCAAGGCCAGGAGCACGTAGGGAAACATTGGAATCTTATATTAAACGTTTGCAAAAACTAGAGGAAATTGCTAACTCCTTTGATGGTGTAGAAAAGTCCTTTGCTATTCAAGCCGGTAGAGAAATCCGCATTATGGTAAAACCAGACAAGGTGGATGACATAGCGGCTGTTAAAATAGTACGCGAAATTGCAAAACGGATTGAAAATGAGTTGGACTACCCCGGTCAAATTAAAGTAGTTATTATACGGGAAACCCGTGTGGTGGAATATGCAAAATAGTTTGTAACGGCCCCTGAAGGGGCCGTTGTTATTTGCCCTGTTTAAAACCGACAGCGCTTAAAGAATTGGTACTGTTAATAATTATTCAATACCTGATGTAAAAATGGAATATTTTAAAATGTAGAAAGGCATCGAATAAAGCAGGAAATCCAATGTATAAAAAGAATAGTTAATTAATTATATATATTCGCTCATGATTATTGTAGGTGGTGTCACAATGGATTATCATTACAGAGGAAGAAATAAAGGCCTAACAGATGGAGTAAACTTATTAATATCAATCTTAGTAAGGTACCCTCAAGTTTCAACAATTAACTTTGAACCCCAGAAAGGGACCCTGAGGTTTAATTTTATTTTTAATTATAGTTCAAAAGAACCTAAAAACATTATAAAATTACTGCAAAGCAGTATAGATACTTATCATATGTTAGAGGGTAAAAAGGCTAGGGTTGTACTTATAGATTATAATATAAAAGATGATTATACCGTTATAAATATTGAGCGGGATACGGACTCATTAAATTTGGAGGAAATATCCTTAATAGTTCAATGTTTGCAGCAATCTGTTAAAACTAATATAATAATAGAAAACATAGGTGATGAAGAAGATTTATATATGCATGAAGAACTTATCGAAGCAATGTTAGAAAATGTAAGGTATTGCAATGAAGAAAAGCCCCTTTTTGCCTTTCGTGAAGAGGGACGTGTGCTGGTGTTTAACAAATAATTGGGAGGACTTAAAGTTTGCGAGTTTTAATGATCGGGGATGTTGTTGGCCGGGCAGGACGCCGGGCTGTTAAGGATTGTCTGCCCAGCTTAAAGGTTGAGCTGGGTATTAACTTTGTCATAGCAAATGGTGAGAATGCAGCTGGGGGAAACGGTATAACAAAAACCGTTGCCAATGAACTGTTCTCATATGGTGTAGATATGCTGACCATGGGAAACCATGTATGGAATAAAAAAGAGATATATGAATACCTTCCTAAAGAAAGTCGTATTATTAGACCGGCAAACTATCCGCCGGGCGCCCCGGGTAATGGGTATAATATCTATACTGTTAATAAGGGTGTTAGAATTGCGGTAATTAATTTAGTGGGCAGAGTATTTATGCCGGAGGTTGATTGCCCTTTTCGTAAAGCTGACCAACTTATTGAAGAAATTGGTGATAGGGCAGACTTAATATTGGTGGATTTTCATGCTGAAGCCACCTCTGAAAAAGTGGCCATGGGATGGTACCTGGATGGTAGGGTAACTGCCCTTGTGGGCACCCACACCCATGTGCAAACTGCTGATGAGAGAATACTGCCAGGGGGCACCGCATATATAACTGATTTAGGTATGACAGGTCCGCGAAACTCAGTTATTGGTGTTAGAACAGATATAATTCTGCGTAAGTTTAAAACCGGTTTGCCCCAACGGTTTGAGGTGGCCAATACCGACTATCAGTTTAATGCAGTGGTAATTAGTATAGATGAATATACACTGCGGGCCACTGATATAATGCGTGTTTTTAATTTTGAATAATTTAAAAACATAAGATTAAAATATTTAAGTTAAATATGAAGGAATTTTTTTTAATATCAAGAATATAAATACATATTAGGGGTAAGCGATACAGTACTATCCTTACAGTATTATACTTGAGGAGGTTTACACAACATGGAAGTATTAAAAGTTTCAGCAAAATCTAACCCAAATTCTGTAGCCGGAGCTCTGGCCGGAGTATTAAGGGAAAATGGATGTGCAGAAATGCAGGCTATTGGCGCCGGGGCATTAAATCAAGCAGTTAAAGCAGTAGCGATCGCAAGAGGTTTTGTTGCACCCAGCGGGGTAGACCTGATCTGCATTCCTGCTTTTACAGACATTATTATTGACGGTGAAGAAAGAACAGCAATCAAGTTGATTGTAGAACCTCGATAAGCACTTATTTAGTCAATTAACCTGTTCGTGTGCAAACATGAACAGGTTTTTTCTTAGCCAAAGGTAATGCTTTTTAAGTGGAATTCATATTAAATTAGGGGGAATAAAATGGATTATCTTTCATTACATAAAAAGTTATTGGTTGTGGATGCCCATTGTGATACCTTAACAGTACTCCAGCCGCAAAACAGAAAGTTAGGAGAGTATTCCACCAAAGGCCAGGTCGATTTGCAGCGGTTGGCAAAGGGTGGAGTTAATGTTCAATTTTTTGCTATATTTATTTCCCCTGACTATGGAGAAGGGCGTGGAATAGAACGGGCACTTGAATTGATTGATTTTTTTTATAAGGAATGTGAAAATAGTTACAATCCTATTAAATTAGCTACAAATAGAAATGATATAATAGGGGCAGTAGAAGATGGTAAAATAGCGGCTGTATTAGCCATAGAAGGGGGCGAAGCCCTGGGCGGGAAATTACACATGCTTTCAATTTATCACCGCCTGGGTGTGCGCTGCCTTACTCTTACCTGGAACGGGCGCAACAGTATTGCCGATGGGGTTGGTGAACGGAGGACCAACGGGGGGCTGACAAAATTTGGTGTGCAGGTAATAAAAGAGATGAATAGACTGGGAATGTTAATTGATGTTTCACACCTTTCGGAAGCCGGTTTTTGGGATGTTATTAAGGTCACTGAACAACCGGTGGTGGCCACACATTCCAATTGCTATGCATTGTGCAAGCACCCCAGAAACTTGACTGATGAACAGATTAAAGCAATTGCCAAGGGCAATGGTGTGGTGGGCTTAACCCTAGTGCCGGATTTTATTGACGGGGAAGGACAGGCCAATCTTGAGAAATTTCTTGATCATTTTGACCATATAGCGGATTTAGTAGGTGTAGATTACATCGGTTTAGGCAGTGATTTTGACGGGGTGGACACAACAATTATTGAAGTACGCTGCTGTGCTGACTTACCTAACATTACCTCTGGATTGTTAAAAAGAGGTTATAAAGAATCAGATATAGGTAAAATTTTAGGTGGGAACTTTATGCGGGTCTTTGATGAAGTGACAAAAGTAAGCCAACCTAAACGGAGGCGATGCTGAAATGGCTGCCGATCTACATATACATACAACAATATCCGACGGTTCAGATACCCCTGAGCAAGTTGTTAATCGGGCACTGGAATTGGGATTGCAATATATCGCTATTACCGATCATGACATTGTAGACGGTGTAAACCTTGCCCGTATAGAAGCCAGGGGAAAGGGAATAGAAGTACTGGCCGGTGTAGAAATCAGTTGTTTCTACGGGGAAAATGAAATACATGTGCTTGGATATTTTAAACAACCGAATCATCCTGAATTACTTGCTGTACTGGATGAGATGCGTGACTATCGTTTGATAAGGGCACAAAAAATCATAGACAAGCTATCTGGTTTAGGGCTAAATATTAAATGGGAAAGAGTGCAAGAGTTGGCAGGGGAAGGTTCATTGGGAAGACCGCATATTGCAGATGCACTGGTGGAAAAAGGTTTTATACCTAACCGGGAGACTGCTTTTAAAAAGTATATTGGGCGTGGATGTTCAGCCTATGTGCCCCGAAAAAAGATATCCCCTGTGGATGCCATCAAGTTGATATCTAGGGCCGGTGGAGTGCCGGTTTTGGCCCACCCGGGTACAGGTGAGTGCGGTTATATATTACCCGAGTTAATTGAGCATGGGTTAAAGGGCTTGGAAGTATGGCACCCCCATCACAGTCCAATACAGAGACAGTATTATTTAAAACAGTGTCAGGAGAAAGGCTTGATCCCCACAGGTGGCTCAGATTATCATGGTGCAAAGCACCATTCATGTAATTGTTTGGGGTCAGTTACAGCTCCTATGGAGTCGGTGAGACGCATAAAAGAATTACTAAAATAACGGAGGTAAAGAATGCAAAGGGCAAAAAGGATTAAGGCTTTAGATTCAGCTATTTTTAGCGAAATGACCAGAAGAAAACAAGAGGTGGAATCGAGAAATATTAAAGTAATCAACTTAGGTATTGGCAGTCCTGATCGCAACCCGGCGCCACATGTTATCGAAACAATGAAACAGGCTATGGATAAACCAGGAAACTTTACTTATCCAATTACCGGCAAACCAGAGCTTCATAGGGCTGTGGCAAATTGGTATGCTAAAAGGTTTGGCGTACATCTGGATCCCGACAATGAAGTGCTGATTCTGATGGGCTCACAGGATGGTTTAGGTCATATTTCCCTTGCCTATATCAACCCCGATGATATTGCCCTGGTCCCAGACCCCGGGTATCCCATTTACTCTGCCAGCATATTGTTGACCCAGGGAAAAATCTACCCTATGCCTCTGCTGGCTGAAAATAATTATTTGCCAAAACTAAGTGATATCCCACCGGATATTGCCAAGGCAGCAAAGTTAATGTGGCTAAATTATCCTAACAACCCTGTTGCAGCGGTGGCAGACCTAGGCTTTTTTGAAAAAGTTGTGGATTTTGCCAAGGAGTATGATATATTGGTTTGTCATGATGCGGCCTATTCGGAGCTGGCCTACGATGGATACAAACCGGTTAGCTTCTTACAAGTTCCCGGTGCCAAGGATGTGGGGGTAGAATTTCACTCGCTATCCAAAACCTACAATATGGCCGGATGTCGCTGTGGTTTTGTTGTGGGAAACCAAAGTGTAATAGAAGCCCTGGCCCTGGTTAAGTCAAACATCGATTATGGGGTATTTAGCGTGGTACAAGAGGGTGCCATTGCAGCACTTAATGGCCCACAAGATTCGGTGGTTGAAAATGCTCGTATTTATCAGCAGCGAAGGGATGTGTTAGTTGATGGGCTGTCAGAATTGGGCTGGGAAATCCCCAGACCGAAGGCATCTATGTTTTTGTGGGCACCACTGCCCTTTGGCTACAAATCATCCCGTGAATTTGCAATTGATTTGCTGGAGAAAACAGGGGTGTTAGTAATTCCGGGCATTGCCTTTGGCCAGCAGGGAGAAGGTTATGTGCGTATTGCTTTGGTGCAAGAAGAAGAGCTGTTGATAGAGAGCATTAACAGAATCAAAGAAAAATTTTAGCTATAATTTATGGATTTAGCCACCAAGAAAACTGTGTTAATTAGCTAATGTCTATTTATACCCCTGTATGCATATACTACAAATAATGCTTTTACAGGGACGGTGATTTTGTGGTAGAACACAATATCTACCTTCAAAGCAAAGAAGAAATAAGCAAAAGTGAGTATATTATTTACCTGCAGAACAAGGTACAAGAATTGGAGGATAAGGTTGAGCAGTTAAGACTAAGCCGCAGGGTATTGATGAATTTAATTGAAAAGATAGAACGTGAAAAGAATAGCTTAATGGAAAAATTAGAAAGAGAAAATAAAAAATTGCATAAAAGTAATTATCGATACGCCAAAAGACTGCTTAACCAAAACCTGCTAATTGCAGAGCTGCAATCTAAATTGTCAAATTCAAATTAAAACAGCCGATTTCTATACCCCGGGTTAACTCCGGGGTTATATTTTTAACTAATATTTGCTGTCTGCCTCTTGTAAAATTATTAATTCTTTTGAAGCATTTCTTATCTTGCAATGGTGATTGCGGATTAAATATACCACCTGGTCGTTTACACCAATTGACTGGGCAAATTGGGCACCTCTGACATCATGTGTCTGCTGAATAAAAAAAGCCCTCCCCAGCGAACCCAACTCACCCTTCTCGCCATACTTGGTTAATTTATATGCTAATTTAGGAGCCAGGCGTCGTGTTAGTACGATTACGACACGATGCCATGTTTTTACTTCTCCTTTTTTTTTGCCGCAATCGTGTAATAATGCTGCTTTGATTAATACCGGCCCCTTAATCTTGGGGCTTTTTTCTAACATAGCCAGGCAGTGATAAGACACGTTAAGGCAATGTCTTTGTGTAGGAATATCCATTTGATAAAAAAGGTCTTGTTCCTTAGTATTTAATATTTTAGTAATAAAGCTTCTGTCTTGATCATTAAGTTTGCTGCAAATTGCTGAAATAAATTGCTTAATTCTAATCCAGCACATGATAATCCCCTTAGACGTAAAATAAAAACCTAATATATATTTATTATACTGTAAATAGCGCCTACTAAAAACATTATCTCAATTATAACTGTATTAAAGAAGGAATTTGTATTTAAACATAGAAAACCTCAAATATAAATGATTGTTACATATGTAACAAACTGAATGAATTCTTTGTTTTTATTATTTGGGGTGGTGAAAACTGTGGGTAAAGATAACCTTATAGTTGTTATCGGCGGGGCGCGTAGTGGGAAAAGCAAATTTGCAGAAAACTTAGCAGCCGGCTTGGGCAAAAATGTTACTTATATAGCCACTGCGGCTGTGGTAGACAGTGAGATGGCCAATAAGATCGCCCAATTGAAGTCAAGAAGGCCTAAACATTGGCATACCATTGAAGAAACCTTAGAAATAGTAGATATTGTAGGTGAACTGGGACAAAAAGCTGACGTTATTCTGGTGGACTGTTTAACGGTTTGGCTGTCAAATTTACTGCTAAACTCAACAAGTGCCGGCCCAAGTTTATCTTGGCCAAAGAAGGAAAGCTACATTTTAAATGAGGTAGAAAGATTGTCTCGGACAGCTAAAGAATGCCAGGCTACAGTTATTATTGTAACCAATGAGATAAGTCTTGGTTTGTTACCTGATAATAAATTAGGCCGCGCCTTTCGTGATGTGACGGGTGCCGCAAATCAAATCATTGCAAGGTACGCTGATAAGGTTTATCTTACTGTGGCAGGTATTCCTGTGGAACTAAAATCTCTTACCCACAGGTAGAATAAAAATACAATACTGTATCCAACCGGCAACCGGAAAATTTAATTATAGTTACCAAAACTGTATAATTATTGCGCTTCACAGCATACCCGGCGCTATTTTTTTAATAGCGTCCTTCTTTTTCCACTTAGTATTTAAACGAAAGAGCTGGGTAATAAATATAGAGAATAAATGATATTTAATAAAATTAATTTGTATGTACTATAGAAAGCTAATAAAAAAAATGATATAATTTAACTGGTATAAATTTTAAAATTAAATTTTTCCTCTATACCGCTGAATTCTTTTTATTAAAGAAGCGGAGGAACCGAATTTTTGGGGTGAATCCCGTATGGGTAGGGTTACTTTCGACCCGAATCCGTCAGCTAACTTCGCAAGCGTTTGAGAGAGGGGAAAGCAATACCTTTAATTAAGGTAAGGCTTAGTTAAAATCGCCCAAAATCCCCGTTCTCAAACGAACTGGGTTTTTTGTTTTATTCGGCTAACATTTTACACTATTCTAGAGGGGGTTTGTTAATGGCTGTAAATTTATTGAATGAAAACAAATTTACAAAAAAAGAAAAATACAAGATTGCCCTCAAAAGAGCAGAAGAGTTGAAGGGTAGAATTAGTGATTATTTAATTAATAAGGAATCCATATACACAGGATTCGATCTGCAACACGATATTAACAAACGTAAGGAAAAATTGTTGAAGCTATTTAATGCCACTGAGGAACAGTGGAATGATTGGAAATGGCAAATGGCTAACCGTATAAGAGACATAGAGACACTGTCTGCTATATTTGATATTGATGAAAAAGATTTGGAGGACATTACAAAGGTTGGCAATAAGTTTCGCTGGGCTATCTCGCCTTATTATGCCAGTTTGATGGAATATAATACCAAAGATCCCATTTGGTTACAGGCAGTGCCTTCAAGGGAGGAGTTATGCGACAAAAGTGGCGTTGATGATCCCATGGCTGAGGAATTTACTTCTCCGGCTCCGGCTATCACACGAAGGTATCCCGATAGGTTAATCATTAATGTCACCAATCAATGTGCAATGTATTGCCGTCATTGCCAGAGAAGACGTAACATTGGTGAAGTAGACAAACACAAACCCAAAAAGATGTTAGAAGAATCACTGGCCTACATTCGTGCCAATAAAGAAATAAGAGATGTGTTAATTACCGGCGGTGATGCACTGTTACTCTCTGACAGTATGATAGATTGGTTATTAGGTGAATTGGATAAAATTGAACATGTGGAAATAAAGCGTTTGGGCACAAGGACCCTTGTTACTATGCCACAGCGCATTACACCGCAATTGTGTAGCATAATAGAAAAACACCCTCCCATTTATATAAATACTCAATTTAATCACCCCAGAGAAATAACTCCAGAAGCAAAGCAAGCCTGTGATATGTTAATTAAAGCCGGTGCAGTACTAGGAAATCAGGCTGTACTATTGAAAGGTGTTAATAACAATCCGCATATAATGAAAAAATTAAACCATCAATTATTAAAGATAAGAGTTCGACCCTATTATATATTCCATGCAAAACAGGTAACCGGCACAAAACATTTTATAACCTCAGTGGATGAAGGCCTGGAAATAATTGATAAGTTAAGGGGCTATACCTCTGGACTTGCGGTGCCTACCTATATTATTAATGCCCCCAATGGTTACGGCAAAACACCGATTTTGCCCCAGTATGTAATAAATAAAACAGACAAAGATATTACCATACGCACCTGGGAAAAAAGGGTAATGCACTGTAAAGTTAATTAACCGATAAAAAAATAAGAGTTTATATTTAAGAGCTTATATTTTAAGCTCTTATTTTTTTAACATAAAGACCCTCCTCACTTAATAAATTATTATAAAAATTACCTAAGGGAGGGGGTTAGATGACCTTTGAGCAGAAGATGGTCATCATTTTTTTTACTGCTTTGGGGGTGGTGCTTGGCGCCGCTCTCATAGGTTCTGCTTCTTCAATAATGGTGCGTCAACCTCCGGTCACCACAATGGTAAGAATTGCCGGTGAGATAAAAATTTGGGCCATTGTTGCTGCAATTGGAGGTACTTTCACTGCCATTGAAGTTCTAGAATCCGGTATATTTGACGGGGAATTTAGAGCGGTAATTAAACAACTTTTATATGTATTGAGTGGCTTTGCCGGGGCACAGGTGGGATATTTTTTAATATTGTATTTAGCGGGTGGTAACAATTGAATATAACTGCAATAAGATTAATTTCGGCTATATTCATTGGAATACTTTTAGGTGCCTCGGGCATGAATTTATACATTAGCAATCAATACGAGAAGTTAATTGCTAAAAACAGAGCCTTAGAAGAAGAGTTGATTAACACACAGAAAAGCCTGGAGGAATTAAAGGGAAGATTAGAGCAGCAGCAGCGAAAAAGCATTATTGCCCAGATAAAACCTCAACTGGTTATTAATGTCACCGAAGATATGCCCAGTTACGCAGTAACCAGTGCCAAACTTGACGGGGAAAAGAAAATAACAGAGCTACTTGAACCTTTTAAAGGGCAGGAGGTTAATGGGACAAATTTTAATTTAATCGCCAGAATTATTGACGGAAGGGAATTTGAGAGTGAAGGTAGAAGATATGTTTTAAAAGTTGATGTGGTGGTAGCCACAGAAGAGTTATTAGTTTTCGCCACCGCAGACCTATTAAAGACAATTGAATATTAAGACATAACTGCCACTGCTTTGGACAAAATATCAATAATAAATACAAAAGGAGTGGTGGTTTATGGAAGAGTACTTGCGAGCCAGGGTACCATGGAGCACTGAACCAAGTTTATCTACTAAAACAGAAGAAGTGGGTATAGATTTTGATTCCTTTATTGAAGGTCTAAAAAACGATAAGACAGATGCTGAGATGGCTCAAGAATTTGGTGTAACCGAAAAAACAATCGGCCACCTAAGACATCATTTTATTACCAGAGGCATTGGATCAATTATGGGTCAAGATTAAATACTACAGGGCCAAGCCTGGCCCTTTTTATTTTATAGTTTGATATATTAAGATGAGGATAAGGGAGAGATTTGTTTTGTTAGGCCGTTTATTATTATTTTTTATTATTGTTCCGTTTATTGAGATAACAATACTAATTAGACTTGGCGACTATATAGGATTTTGGCCCACTTTCGGACTGGTTATTCTAACGGGCCTTATAGGCCTTGTTATAATACGAACACAAGGTTTCTATATGCTACAACGCATTAGAAATGATGTTGCTATGGGAGTGCCGCCGGCACAGGCACTTATTGACGGCCTGTATTTATTAATTGGCGGCATATTATTAATAGTTCCTGGGCTAATAACTGACTTTATAGGTTTATTACTGCTGTTTCCTGTTTTCCGTTTTATGATTAACAGGTTGCTAACCCCATGGTTAATTGGCAAATTACATAAAAGCGGTGGATTTTATTATCGACGTTGGCAGTAGGATGGAAATTAACTGCAGCTTAACTTTAATTGATATTAATTGTATGTTATAATACAAAATTATTATAGATTTAGTTTAAAGAAGGGAGCGTTGACATGTATCCCGATAAATTTGCAAAAGAGGGATTAACTTTTGATGATGTTTTACTTGTACCTGCAGCTTCTGAGGTGCTACCCCGAGACGTTGACACCTCAGTGAATCTCACACAAAAAATTAAATTGAACATTCCAATAATGAGTGCAGGAATGGATACAGTTACTGAATCCCGCATGGCTATAGCCATAGCCCGGGAGGGTGGGATTGGTGTAATTCATAAGAATATGACTATAGAAGAGCAGGCTTTAGAGGTGGACCGGGTAAAACGTTCAGAACATGGAGTAATATGGGATCCGATATTTCTGTCACCTCAACACACCATTAATGATGCAGAATCCCTAATGTCCCGCTACCGCATATCCGGCGTACCCATCACCCAAGAAGACGGCAAACTGGTGGGTATACTGACCAATAGGGATTTAAGATTTATTAAGGACTATAACCAACCGATAGGTAATGTAATGACCAAGGACAACCTAGTAACTGCACCGGTTGGCACCACCTTGGTAGAAGCTCAAGATATATTGCAGCAGTATAAGGTAGAAAAACTGCCCATAGTCGATGATAATTACGTATTAAAAGGCTTAATTACAATTAAAGACATTGAAAAAGCAAGACAGTTCCCTCATTCAGCTAAGGACAGTCGAGGCCGACTGCTGGTGGCGGCTGCTGTGGGAGTATCCGCAGAAACAGAAGAGCGGTTGAGTGCATTAGTTAAGGCTAAGGTTGACGTTATTGTAGTAGATACTGCCCACGGACATTCTAAATATGTTATCGAAACAGTAAAATACATAAAACAGAATTATCCGGAAATAGATGTTATTGCGGGCAATGTGGCCACGGCAGAAGCCACTAAAAAACTTATAGAAGCCGGTGCCGATGCGGTAAAGGTTGGTATTGGACCCGGTTCTATATGTACCACCAGGGTGGTAACCGGTGTAGGGGTTCCACAAGTTACGGCAATTTACGACTGTGCTATGGAAGCTAAAAAATATAAGATCCCAATTATAGCTGACGGAGGAGTTAAATATTCCGGAGATATTACCAAGGCCATTGCTGCCGGAGGAAATGTGGTAATGCTAGGTAGTATATTGGCCGGCACAGAGGAAAGTCCCGGGGAAATAGAAATATATCAAGGTCGCAGCTACAAAGTTTATCGCGGCATGGGCTCATTGGGAGCAATGAAAAAGGGTAGTAAGGATCGTTATTTCCAAGACAATGCATTGAAATTGGTACCGGAGGGAGTAGAGGGTAGGGTACCCTATAAGGGAACACTTTCTGATACTGTGTTTCAGTTGATGGGCGGCTTAAGGGCAGGAATGGGTTATTGTGGATGTAAAAATATTAATGATTTACAGACTAAAACTAAATTTGTCCGAATAACCGGCGCCTCGTTAAAAGAAAGCCACCCCCACGGTGTAAACATTACTAAAGAAGCTCCCAACTACAATTTTTAATTTAGCGGTCAAGGATTTATTCTTGACACGGCCGGTTAAATAAAAATGGGCGGGGTTAACCCGCCCTTATTAATTTAAGTATATCTACTTCTAAAAGTAAGCTCTTCAAAGCGCTGAATAGCTTCCTTTGGCACATTTTTTCCAATTCTAACCATCAAAACATTGGCCGGATGCTCCAGTATATCAGGATCATCGGTGGCCCGCTTTCTTAGACCCACACTGCTAAAAAGTTTAGTCAACATTCGTTGATAATCCCACATTGTTAAATTGCTACCGCGCAAATCCCAATGCCAACAGTATTCAATTGTAATGATAATAAAATCCTCTGCAAAGCCATTGTTAATAATAGCTTCTTTTAGTAAGTGGTGAGCAACTCGATATTTTCGCCAGCTTTTTGTAATTTCAATAGCACCCAACTCTAAAACCCAGGGGTGTTTATGCCAGCGACTATATTCGTCTGGATGATGAAAAGTCACATACCCTATAATTTCATTGTTATGCCGAGCGATAAAAACTCTTCCGTTTGGTATGTCCGTAATTTTAATTAATGACTCCTTTTGGCGCTTTGCCGGTCGGAAATTATTTAAATCTTCATTAATAGTGAGACGGGATAGATAACTTGCCGATACAGGTCCCTCTAGATGTATTGAACCCTGTGGTGTAAAGATTAAGCCTTTAACAACCTGTATATCTTTTTGGTTTAATGTTTTCTCATCAGGATCATAAATAGCCATACTCATCCCCCATCACCCTTTCGTGAATCAATTCACTTATAATGACGCTTTTTCCACTGGGGTGCAAATATTACTCTTTGGACTGTAAAAACTACCACTTACTATTCATTATATGCCAATTGTCACTAAAATTACAAGACAAATAATTTATTTCTTATCTTATTTACCGGATGATCTGGCCTGCGGGGCCTGTTGCCTGGGGGCATCTTTTACCGCAATGGGCAGCAAAGCTCTATTTCTCTATTCTGGCTAAGCAAATTGTAAAAAACTGTAGGAAATATCTGTAAAAAATTTACATTGTTTAAGCAGGGATATGGCTATTTCCAGTGAATATAATTATAGGTTAAAAATGGAAATTGTACATATATTCAGATTTAGGAAGGTGATTAAAATTGTCCAGCAGTAATCTAAGTTCCTTAACCGATGTCATAAAAAAGACCTTGTATTTTTGTGAAGGGTTGCCGGTTAATGATACAGCTCGCTATGTACATTTGAAAATGCTTAAGGATTACACTCCAACCCAGGTGATAGAGAAAGTGACCCTGTGTCTAAATCAAAATCCATGTTTTTACTCTGATAGCCATGGTTTATGGTATCTTGAATCTAAAGGTAATGAGGAAAATGATAAATTTTATAAAACACTTATTAAAAAAAAAGAACCCATGTCATTGCGTGAGGTGACCAAAGGTACAGGTACAAAAAAAAGAAAAATTCAAAAACTTACTGAAGAAGCTGCATTAGTTACCGATGGAAGGTTTGTACAAATGGAAAATGGTAATTGGGGGTTAACCCAATGGAACATTGAGCCTGAAATATATTCTTTAAAACATTTAATAATAAAAGTGTTAAAAATGCATCCAGGCGGTGTATCTCCAGAGGATGTGTATCATACCGTTAAAGAGTGGCGTCCTTGTACATTGGATGCAATAAAACAAAACTTAAAAAAGTTTGCTTACTTTGAGTTAGTAGATACTAATATGTATACATATGATAAAAAATTGCATGCCTTCAATGATATTTTAATGGAGCGCTACCTGGGTATTTTACGGCGACAAAAACAAAGGTGGCAGTATGATCGGGAACGGTGGAAGATTAAACTTGGTAATTTAGAAAGGCAACTAAGTGAGGTGTCTAAAGCACAGCGGGAAGCTGCGGCGGCACTGGCGGAAAGGGTATCAATAATGGACCAATACCACCATTTAGCAACACAGTTATCAGAAAAAGATTTACTTCTTTCCATGCGCAAGAAAGAAATTTTGCGTTACCGGGAGCAGTTGGCAAAGCTTGAAGCTAAGGCTAACAGCATACTCCATCAATGCCGCCTTTGGGTTAACCGTACCAAGGAAAGGGATATGAAAATACATAGTTTGCAAAAGATTAACGAAAAGAATCAGTCCAGTTTGGAAATAATGTTTGCTAAACTACAGCAGTATAAAGAGAAAGATCGTGAAAGTAAAGCAAAAATTGCGGAACTTAAGGATCACTATACCACCCGTATTGCAGAGCTGCAAACTGAAATTGTAGAATTAAAAGAAAAATTAGAACGGTATAAGGAAAACAGCGACTATGAAGAGCGCAGACTCTATCAGGATATCAACGATATGTCCAATGATCTGAAGGAAGCCCTGGAAACAAGTGAGCAATTACAAAAGACAGTCCGCTTGTTACAGCAGGAGTTGGATCAGGCAATAGAAGCTAAAAAGAAATTAGAGAATAAATTAAAACCCTTGCCGGTTAGAATCGCTTTAAAAATATCAAGTTTTATCTCTGGGTATTAGTGAAAGCCTTGGAATGACATTCCAAGGCTTTTATCTGGCGTAAAAGGCCGTGAACTTTACAGTATATTTAATATTATATAAAATATATCAAAAGCCGATGAGGGGTTATTAGCTATGGATTTAAGCCAAAAACATATTTTAATAGTAGATGATGAGGAAAAGATTAGAGATTTGTTATCTATGTACTTAAGGGAAGCAGGTTTTTTAACCAGTCAGGCTTCTGGCGGTCAGCAAGCCTTGGATATGATTAATGAATATAATTATAACTTAGTTATTTTGGACTTAATGATGCCGGGAATAGATGGCCTAGATGTGTGTCGAAAGATCAGGCAGACCTCCCAGATACCGGTTATAATTTTAACCGCCAAGGGGGATGAATTTGATAAGGTTTTGGGTTTGGAGATGGGTGCAGATGATTATATCGTAAAGCCTTTCAGTCCAAGGGAAGTGGTGGCAAGGGTGAAGGCGGTACTAAGAAGGTCAACAGCTTCTTCAATTAATAAAAATACTAGGGTGCTTAGATATGACGGACTGATAATAGATGCCGATGCAAGGGCAGTTGCCATAAAAGAGGTGGAAATTAATTTAACTCCAAAGGAGTTTGATTTGCTATATTTTATAGCCCAGTATCCTGGCAAGGTTTTTTCCCGGGAGCAGTTGCTCCGGCATGTTTGGGATTACGACTATTATGGTGATTTGCGTACAGTGGACACCCATGTAAATCGCTTGCGAGATAAACTAAATAAACATTGCGGTGATTGTCAGTATATTCATACTGTTTGGGGTGTTGGTTATAAGTTCGAGGTAGGTAAATGATTAGTAGAAGTATTGTTATTAAACTTTGGGTTGTTATGGTGCTGCTGGTTTTGGTGGTATTAGGAAGTTCTGTTTTAATACAGACTTTTTTACTTGAACGCACCTATTATAGGCAGCACACCGAACAACTAATAACCGCTGCCCAAGGACTTTCCGAATCTGTAACCGACTTCCATGATTCCACTGTTATGCAAAGCATGATGTGGAATACAGCCAGTGCCTTGGGTGCCTATGTAATAGTATTGAACAGTGAAGGTGATATACTTTATACGCAAGGACCGGACAGATACGGCAGGCAAGGTCATGGCCATGGGCATGGTCGTGGTCATATGATGGGTAATAATACTCACATAGCCGGCGATAATACCCAGTATGGGATTGAAATAAATATAGATCAGGTATTACAAGGAGAGACAGTTGCTGCAAGGGGGCAGTCTCAGCTGGCAAATACTGAAGTTTTGACAGTGGGAGTTCCTATTTATGATAAGGAGCTAATAACCGGTGCAATACTGTTGCAAGCACCAATACCGGCTATAAGCTCCCGGGTTAGGGCATTTCAAAATGTTTCGCTGTACACAGCAGTATTGGGAGTCTTGTTAGCAACTGTATTAAGTCTAGTTTTGTCCAGATCACTGGTTAAACCACTATTGGAAATTAACAAGGCAACCAAAGATATGGTAGAAGGCAATTATAACAGCAGGGTAGAGGTGACAAGTAGCGATGAAATAGGTATGCTGGCCCAATCTTTTAATGAATTGTCTGCCCGGTTGGCTGAAAAAGTTAAAACCCTGGAACAAATAGATAACAATCGCAGGGATTTTGTTGCCAGTATATCCCATGAGTTAAGAACCCCCTTAACTATCATTCAAGGATATACTGAAGCATTGCGGGATGGAATGGCAAAAGATGAATCTCAGCGTCAGCAGTACTTAACCTATGTGCACGAAGAACTAATGAGAATGCGCAGACTAGTGGATGAACTGCTGGATATGAGAAGACTTGAAACAGGCCAGCTAAAAACTAATTTTTCAACTGTGAATATTGCACAATTGACGGTTCATTTAATCGAAAGGTTTAAACCACTGTTTGAAGAAAAAAATGTATCATTGCAATATGATATTCCTGAGAATTTACCGGATGTAAAAGCAGATAAAGACAGGCTGGCCCAGGTGTTAACAAATCTTTTAGATAACGCTTTACGGGTAAGCGGTGAAGGTGGCCAGGTATCTGTAACAGTTCAAGATCTCCAAGCTGAGATTTCGATAACTGTTTCTGATACCGGGCCAGGTATTGCTAAAGAAGATATACCTTTAATATGGGAGCGATTTTATAAGGCAGATAAATCCAGAACCAGGGGAGGGGCAGGTACAGGGCTGGGATTAGCCATCAGTAAAAGAATTATTGAGCTGCACAAAGGTAACATATGGGTAGACAGTGAGTTGGGCAAAGGCAGTCAATTTACTTTCACTGTTCCTAAATAAGAATTAACCGTTTATGAACCATGGTTCATAAACGGTTAACTTTCCACCATATCCCAACGGTGGCAACGGTTTCCCCACCTGCCGATAACTTTATCCTGTTCATGTATTTCTACAACTTCACAGGCATTGGAGCAGCCGTCACACTCAAAGCTGCTGGTTTGATAGGCCAGGTTTGTAATGGCAAAGCCTTTGAAATTTGTTTTTCCCGTACGATCGGTTTCTTCTTTGGCTAACAGGGCTGCACCTATTGCGCCCATAACATCAAAATGTTTAGGTATTATTACCGGCAAGCCCAGTTCCCGCTCAAAGGCAGCTTTTATGCCTACGTTGGCAGCAACACCACCTTGGAAAACCACCGGAGGTAGTATCTCCAGTCCTTTGCCAACGTTATTTAAATAGTTTCGCACCAATGCTTCACAAAGCCCATTGATGATATCCGGCAATCGATGTCCCATCTGTTGTTTGTGAATCATATCTGATTCGGCAAATACCGTACATCTACCGGCGATTCTCACCTGTAAAGATGATTCCAAGGCCAATGAACCGAAATCGGAAATGGGTATATTTAAGCGTGATGCCTGCTGATCTAAAAAGGAACCCGTGCCTGCAGCACAAACGGTGTTCATGGCAAAGTCTGTAACTATTCCGTTTCGAAGAATAATAATTTTTGAATCCTGTCCACCTATTTCTAATACCGTTTGAACGTCTGGCACCATTACCGATGCTGCTACAGCGTGGGCGGTAATCTCATTCTTAATAATATCCGCTCCCAGCATTACTCCAGCCAGATAACGTCCGCTGCCGGTTGTTCCGGCACCGGCAATTTTTACCTTCTCGCCTAATTTAGATGCCGCTTCCTTTAGGCCATGCTGAAGTACTTCAATGGGACGACCCCTGGTACGCAAATAGATATTGACAAGTACTTGGCCATCACCGTCAATGGCCACAATATTAGTACTGACAGAACCTACATCTATACCTAGATATGCATTCATTTGTATATCCTTCCTTATCATCAAGTGGCGGTAGATAAATGAAAAGAATTTTGCCGGTGTTTGCGTCTTAGTAAATCTACAAATGCTTCCAGACGGGTAGCCATACCGGCCTTACCGGTTTGCTCATCCAAGAAAAAGGTCAGTACAGGTATGTTATGCATTTTGCTGACTTTGGGTAAAATTGTTCTGGCAACAATCTCAGGTATACATGTAAATGGGGCTAACTGTATAACACCATCAAAGCCCCTCTTAGCATATAAGACGGTATGCCCAACTGTGTCACGGCCATGCCCGCCGATTAACTCCGGTAAATAAGGTTGGGCTGCCTCGGTGACAGAAACTAATTCTTCGGTACCACTTCCTAAATTATCCTTGGTCCAACCCGTTAGATACATTGAACGCTCAACCTCAACGCCCATATTTCCTAACGTTTCTTCAATCTCTAAGTTGCTGGCAGGTTCTAAAAGCACATAGATTTCTCCCACTAAGCCAACCTTAAGTATTTGACGGTTTGGGTCGATGGGAATTTCTTTAAAGGCTTTAATGCCTGCTGCCTCAGCCTCTGCTATTTCATCGTGGGTGCGTGCTTCATCTAGCCAGCCTTGTGCCTGCTTATAAACTCTGGTGGCAGAGCCGCATTTTAACTCTCTGGGTCGAATTTTGTGACTTAGTTGTTCCATTTTATCCAAGGCTTTTAATTTATGCCAACCCCTTTTTATTGCCTTGTAAATTGCCAGGTAAGATAAACGGGCTTGATTAAGTTTTCTAACATTACGTATAAAATTAAGTGGATGCTCTTTAGGGGATTCAAAGCAAATTAAATCTACAGGGTGGCCCAAATCCTGTATAATACATTGGTGTAGATGTGCATAGTGCCCGGCTCTACAAGGACCATAGCCTCCAGAGGTGACAATGGTATCCATACCCTTTTCAATGGTTTCAAGATATGTTCCCAGTAATATTTTATAGGGCAAGCATGCAAATTCCGGCGCATACTTTACCCCTAAATCCAGTGTTTTCTTACTGGGGCGAGGGGGCACAATAACTTCATTGCCCATTTCTTCCAAAAGCATCTTAAAGGCTATATGTGAATGACCCATATGAGGGAAAGTTATTTTAGGCATTTTTCATCGCCTCTTTTCTGCGTTTAACCATATCTACAAAGGCTTCTAAACGAGTAAATATTCCTGCTTCGCCGCTGTGTTCATCGATGGTAACAGTCATAAAAGGTATGTGGGTATGCTTTTTAGATTCAAGCTCCATATATTTGTCTACCATAGAATCAGGTCCACAGCCAAAGGCTGTGAGATGAATAATACCGTCTACCTTACCATTCTCAAAAAAGTGAAAAGCCGATTTCAGTACCATATCGCTAAAAGTCCAAAACATATTTTTGGGTATTTTATTATTTTGTTTATTTAACTGACTAATCGGTACTTGCTCAACAGTAATAACTTTAACCCCTAATCGGTTTAACTTTTCAAGAATGTTTATACTTATGTAACTGTCATGAACAGCATAAGGGTATCCAAGGACAGCAAACCTTAAGTGGTAATCTTTATGGTGGGCAGCAATCTCTTTTTTACCCATTAGAATTGCTGAAATTGCTTTTTCCGGAGGAAGACCTTGGTGTTGCAGTTTTTTATATTTTTTATGCACTCTTAGAGCTTTTAGATATGCCAATAATATTTTAGTTTTGCTATCTGAGAAGTGACTGCCAATAACACTAAAAGCTCGCCAGACAGCAAAACGGGAGCTGCGAACATCAATTCTGGTGTCAATAACCTTTGGCAAACCGTCCAAGGCGTGATTAATCATATCCGGTAGCCCTAAAAATTTTGGGCAATAAATACTTTTACCGTTTAAACACACAACTCTGGGAATAAATAAAAAATCAACCTTATTTTTCAAGGTTTGAACATGTCCAAAGAACACTTTTATAGGAACACATGCATCTGCCAGTGCCTCGCGAACCCCGGCATCAATAATCTCTCTGGAAGTTTTGCCGGAGGTTAGAACCCTTACGCCCAGTTCGCTAAAAAAAGTTTTAGCCATAGGATAATACATATAATAAAATAGCGATTGTGGAATACCTACCTTTGTTGCCACTGTTTTCTTCCTTTCGCATGAAGTAACAATGCATTATTTTTCCATATTATATAATTTCTTCTACAAAACTATTATTAAATCCTTCTAATTAATATTCTAACAATGGTGTATAATACAAGTGTAAAATATGGAAGGTGGGGTTCTATTGAAACTGATAGAAAAAACAATTTCGTCTCAGATCTTGCATAAAGGTAAGGTTGTAAATTTACGAGTGGACTCAGTGGAGCTTCCCAACGGTAAAATTGCCTCCAGAGAAGTGGTAGAACATTCCGGGGCAGTGGCTGTTGTGCCAATAACAGATGCAGGGGAGGTTTTACTGGTACGTCAATACCGTCATCCGCTGAAAGAGGTAATATTAGAAATACCGGCAGGCAAACTGGATGCAGGGGAAAGACCTGAACAATGTGTGAAGAGGGAATTGTTAGAAGAAACGGGTATGGAGGCCGATGATATTAAACTTATGTTTAGTACATACAGTAGTCCGGGGTTTTGTGATGAAATTTTACACCTGTACATTGCCCGTAAAATGACTTATCGCGGTCAAAAGTTGGATGAGGATGAGTTTGTAAAAGTAGAAAAATATCCATTGGATGAGGCCATAAAAATGATATATAAAGGAGAAATTAAAGATTGCAAATCAATTGCCGGGCTACTTTCAGCAAAGCAGTTTTTCTAAGTAACAAACATGACCGGAAAAAATAAATAAAGGGCTGAAACTAGCCCTTTATTCTTTCTACGATGATTTGCCCATTTTTCAGTTTTGCAACTTCAGGATATTGAGGCTCCTCTTCCGGTGAAGTAACTATGGCTGAACCAATCCGTAGTTGAGTGGGGCATAGCTTACCTGCAATTACTTGGGCATTTAAATCACCGGAAACCCCTGCATGGACAACACCGCTGCAGCGACCTATGACCAATATATATCCTGTGGCAATTATTTCAGCACCTGCATGCACATCTCCCATGACCACAACATGTCCGTCATATTGGATACTCTGCCCGGAGCGTAAGGTCCGTTTTATCAGCAGGGTCTTTTGGTCACCGGGTGGAGAAGAAGATTTCTTTGTATGCTGTGGCATATTGTCATTTGTAGGAACTGTTTTATTTCCACGGGGCAGAACAACCTGTTCTTCACTTAATACCAGCCCGTATTGAATGCAAATATTCTCCAGTTCATTTTTTTGATTTTCAAGCAAGTTTTTTTCATTATGCAGGGAAAATTTAGCCCCCTTAAAAAAACCCTTTGCAGAAGCCATTTTCCTATGTAAAGAATCTTTTATTTCTTCAAAATCGGCATTAGAATCATATAAAATAACAAGGCCTTGCCGGGTGCCTTTAATAGTCACCGGTTCACCCATACTGATCTCCCTTTCCATATATTGTATTATGCTATAGATTTCGACTTATAAAGCTAATATCCTGCCATATTATATCAAAAAAACATCTACTTAATATATTTAGATAAAAATATACTATATTTTGAGAAAATCTTACTACTTTATAGCAGGAAAATGTAGCTTAAGTATAGAATAGATTAAATTTATGGTTTAAAAGATTCTGAAAACAAGCTGTACAATTGTTTGGACAAACAGTCAAAAATTAGAACGGAGGTTAATGCTTTTATGACAGAATTTCGGCACAATATGCTAGATTACGACAAAACATATGCAGAGTTTCGATGGAATGCACCGGAGTATTATAATTTTGCAGACGTAGTGGATAAATGGGCAGAAAATCCCGATAAACTTGCCATGATTTGGGCAGATGACAAGGGTAATGAAGTAAAACGCACATTTAATGATTTTAAAGAGCAATCATGTCGAGTTGCTAACGTTTTAACTAACAGCGGTGTAAAACAAGGGGACTGTGTGGTTGTCATATTGCCACGGCTAATTGAATGGTGGGAAATAATGATTGGGTGCTTAAGGATGGGTGCCATCATCAGCCCAGGCACTATACAACTTACCCCTAAGGATATCGAGTTTAGAATAAATACGGCCAAGGCAGTGGCTATAGTTACAGACGAAGACAATGCAGGGAAGGTTGAAGAAATTGCTGCCAATTGTCCTTCATTAAAAACTAAAGTGGTGGTGGGCAATAGAGAAGGTTGGATAAATTATGCCCAGGCAGTCAGTAATGCATCCGATAAGTTTACCACTGCAAAAACTAAAGGCACAGACGGAGCATTATTATATTTTACATCGGGAACCACCGGTTACCCCAAGATGACACTACATACTAACATTAGCTATCCATACGCACACATAGTGACCGGAAAATACTGGCTGGACTTGCGTGAAGATGACTTGCACTGGAATTTGTCAGATACCGGTTGGGCCAAGGCTGCCTGGAGCAGCTTATTTGGACCTTGGCACCAGGGTAGCTGTTTGTTTACATATCATGAAACCGGAAAGTTTAATCCAAGGAACATGTTAGATTTATTATGTAAATACCCAATTACCACCTTGTGTGCAGCTCCCACCATCTACCGTATGCTTGTACTTGAGGATTTAAGTCAATATAAGTTTTCAACGTTACGACACTGTGTAGGAGCAGGAGAGCCCCTAAACCCTGAGGTAATATCAGTATGGCGTGAGCATACCGGCATAACCATTAGAGATGGGTATGGGCAAACGGAAACAGTCATGGTGCTGGGCAACTTCCCCTGTTTAGAAGTGCGTCAAGGTTCAATGGGTAAACCTGCACCGGGCTTTAAGGTAGCGATAATTGATGACACCGGAACAGAATTACCGGCCGGTAAAGAGGGTGACATTGCCATCGAGGTTGAACCTGAGCCACCGGCAGGCCTATTTAAGGAATATTGGCAAGACCCCATTAAAACACTGGCCACCAGAAGGGGGCGCTGGTATGTTACCGGTGACAGGGGTGTGGTTGATGAAGACGGCTATTTTTGGTTTGTAGGGCGCAGCGATGATGTAATATTAGCTTCCGGCTATCGCATAGGGCCCTTTGAAGTGGAAAGTGCGCTAATTGAGCACCCTGCTGTTGCTGAATCGGCAGTGGTTGCAAGCCCTGATGAGCTTAGGGGTGAAATAGTGAAGGCCTACGTGGTCCTTGCTGAGGGTTATCAGCCATCCTTAGAGCTTGTTAAAGAACTACAAAACCATGTTAAAAAGATTACTGCCCCTTATAAATATCCCAGGGAAATTGAGTTTATAGACAGTCTCCCCAAGACAGTAAGTGGAAAAATTCGCCGAGTTCAACTACGACAGATGGAAAGAGCAAAGAAAGGCCTACCACCCTTAAAATAACAAAGGCGGACTTAGTCCACCAATATAAAGCCTTATTTACTTAAAACTACCTAGGGGCGGTTTCCATACCGCCCCTCATTAATAAGGCAGGTTAGAAAACCCGCTCCTCAAATAAATTTCCTGATAAATGTTGCTTTGTTTCAAGTGTGTGGGTAAACAGATGAATGTTTAGTCGTATCTAATGGCGTAACGGCAGAAATTTTTACATTGGGGCGAATAATAAGGTGATACACATTCATCAGCATACCCGGGTAGTGCAGCATAACAGGCGGGGGTATTTTCCGGTTTAGCATACCTGCAATTTACACATACTGGTGTGCAACCAAACCTAATGCAAATACTACCCCTGGCTCCAATCTTTACTGGGTAATAACATTGTGGTAATGGTATGTTTTTAATTGCACCGTTCACTAATATCACCTCTGTTCCTCAACTTGTCAATTAACTAATTATAACGCTTAAAATTTAATTGGTAAAGTTATTACTATTATTTTCTATATGATCCCAAATGGCTTCTAATATTACTTCATTTAAGGTTTGGCCACGTTCAAAGGCTAAGGCGGTTAGTTTTAATGTTAACTTTGGGGGTAATAGTAATTCAATCCTATCAAGCACCGGTTTATCAGAACCCTTTGTTTGTTCCATGATAACACCTCCTGTGGCATCATATGCCGCTAAGCTGTCAACGGTTTAACTTCAATAAAAATTTTTCTCGTCTTTTACATTCCTCTTGTAAAAAAATATAGACGTGTAGTCACGCCTATATACAAAAAACCCCTTTTATTTATGTTTTTCCTGAATTGGTATAGTTTTAGAGTCGTTAAATAATACCTGATTGCCATTATTAATTTTAGGTTCACCAGGGGCAGGGGATAAAGAGTAGATATGACGGCTAGCTTCCAGCATACTTGCATTCATGGTTTCTATACCCCTACGCAATGAAGTTACCGTATTGCTTACACCTTGAATTATGTTTAATGCTTGCCTGAGTTGGACTTCTATTTCAGGACGTGTAGAAAGAGCAAAAATTAATAACTGTACTGTGGGGTCAGTATGATAATAATAATTATCTGGGTCTTTTTTGTCCCCAAATATTGGATTTGTCATACCGCTCGATTATGCCTCCTCTCCATAATTTGTCACGGTATATGATACGAATTAAATGATAATTATGTTACTGATATATGCAAATTGCAGTCAAGTACTCCACCAAGTTGAAATGTTAAAATATTACAATATTTTTATTGCAGACGACAAAAGAAGTCAGTATCTCCAAAGGTAAAAATTAAGAACTCCTTGAATATTTAGATAGAGAAAAAAGATACAAATAGGAAGCGGGAGGAAATGTTGTATGTTACTTTTAAGGGATATTTTGAGTAAAGCCAACGAGTTTAGAACTCTTGCAATGTCGCTGTTTGACGAGTTTAATCCTGTTTTAAGCCGTGGGGGCATCATGCACATTATAGAAACTGACCCACATAAAATTATAGAAGCTGCCAAAGAAGGAAAAATCCCATTTACCGGGCAAAATGGAGCCTTAACCATATTGAGGTTAAAAAAGCGTCTATTAGATATGCAAAGTTATTTTTACGATTTCTCTGAATACCTAGAACCGGTAGATTTATTGCCATATTTAGAACAAAATGAATATCGTTATGTTATGACAAAGGCAAGAGAAAATAACGATGATTTAGTATCAGCTTGTAAAATTGGCAATATTATGTTTGTAACTGTGATCAGGGAGATAGTTCCAAACGATACACGTTGGAACTTAGCTTTATATAGAATTAAAGAGAAGTGGAGAAAACAAAACATTAAAAGGGTGGTGTAAAATAAACAACCAAACCATAATTGGGTTTGGTTGTTATAATTTTTCACACATTATATTTTTGACGTTAGCCATAATAAAGACAGAGCCAAGCAACCAACAAAAAATATTAAAGGAGGCGATATTAATGGCTCGTAGTTCAAACCAACACGTAAAAGCTGGTGCTTCCAGTGCCCTAAACCAAATGAAGTATGAAATTGCAAACGAATTAGGTATTTCTAATTACCAACAAATGGATAAGGGGCAACTGCCCAGCCGTGTGAACGGTTATGTAGGTGGTAACATGACCAAACGTCTGGTAGCCTTTGCTGAGCAAGCCCTTGCAAATGGTCAAACGGCTCAAGTAACCCAATCCGCGCCTTTGGAAACCCCTCAACAATAACACGTGTAGGGCAACGGACATAGGCAAAGCCAAAGAGAGCAGGTGTCTGTTGAACCCTGAAAATGTCTGTGACTAACCGCCTCTGTATGGAGGCGGTTTCATTTTTAATTCTAATCGGTATTATACCTTAATAATGTTAATTTATACATAATAATGTTTTTTTACCTGAAACATAGGGTGCAATATTTGACAAAGCTTTGATAGTATCTATGTTATTATGAGAAGTAAATTTATGGTAATCAGGAGTTGTTTTTTATTGTTTTCTTACAACGATTTATATCTCTTTCATAAAGGTTTGCATTATCAAATATATAGGAAAATGGGTGCCCATATCAGGTTAAAAAAACAAAAGTCTGGCGTACAATTTGCTGTGTGGGCACCCAAGGCAGCTGAGGTTAGGGTGGTTGGCGATTTCAATAATTGGAACGGTGATCACCATTTGATGAAAAAAAGAAAGGATTCCGGTATATGGACACTTTTCGTGCCTGAATTAAAAGAAGGTGATATATATAAATACCAAATTATAACAGATCAAGGAGAAACCATTTTAAAATCTGACCCCTATGGTTTTTATGCCCAATGTAGACCGCAAACAGCTTCAAAGGTTTTTAATTTAGGCAGTTATCATTGGGGGGATAGCAAATGGCAAAAAAAGAAGAAAATAAAACTAAGACAAAGATATCCGTTAAATATATATGAAGTACATTTAGGATCATGGAAGCGGGGTCACAATAATAGCTTTTTAACATATCGTCATTTAGCCAATGAACTTGTTGACTATGTGGTAAAAATGGGATACACCCATATAGAATTACTTCCTTTGTCAGAACACCCTTACGATGGGTCATGGGGGTATCAATCAACAGGTTATTTTTCTGTGACCAGCCGCTACGGCAATCCAAGGGATTTTATGTATTTTATAGATAAATGTCATCAAAGAGGTGTTGGAGTGATATTAGATTGGGTACCAGGACATTTTTGCAAAGACGATCACGGTTTGCGAATGTTTGACGGCAGTCCATTATATGAGCATGAAAACCCTCTTAAAAGAGAAAATCATCAGTGGGGCACCTGTAATTTTGATTTTACAAAACCTGAAGTGTTAAGTTTTTTAATTTCTAATGCCTATTTTTGGTTTGAGGTCTTTCATATAGATGGGTTGAGGATTGATGCGGTGGCCCAGATGTTATACCTAGACTACGGCAAAGAAGAAGGACAATGGGTAGCTAATAAATATGGCGGTAAAGAAAATTTAGAGGCAGTGGGCTTTATGAAAAAACTTAATGAGATAATATTTAAAAACTATCCCAACGCTTTAATGATCGCAGAGGACTCCAGCCAATGGCCCATGGTAACAAAACCCACCTATATGGGCGGTTTAGGATATAACTACAAATGGAATATGGGATGGATGAATGACATGCTCCGTTATATGGAAACAGATTGTATACACAGAAAGTGGCACCACAACTTGCTCACTTTTTCCTTTACTTATGCTTTTTCAGAAGACTTTGTTTTACCCTTATCCCATGATGAAGTAGTTCATGGGAAAAAATCTTTATTAAACAAAATGCCCGGTGATTATTGGCAGAAGTTTGCAAATTTAAGGCTGCTCCTGGGATATATGATGGCCCACCCGGGGAAAAAGCTTCTATTTATGGGTGGTGAGTTTGGTCAGTTTATTGAGTGGCAATATCAGCAGAGTTTAGATTGGCATCTTTTAGACTATGACATGCATCAAAAATTGCAGAACTATGTAAAACAATTAAATCATTTTTACCGCAAGCAAAGGGCTTTATGGGAAAACGATAAAGGTTGGCATGGTTTTCAGTGGATTGATCATCAAGACTACAGTCAAAGTGTTATTGTATTTATCAGAAGGGCAATAAATTTAGCGGACTACCTGTTAATAGTTTGCAATTTTACACCGGTTGTACGAAAAAAATATAGAATCGGTGTTCCGGAATTGAAGGTTTATGAAGAAATATTTAATAGTGATTGGGAGCAGTATGGAGGTTCGGGGCAAAAAAACAACTTCATAAAAGCACAATCGGTTCCATGGCACAATCAACCCTATTCCGCCGAATTAAATCTTCCTCCGTTGGCAGTGGTGATTTTACAGGTAAAAAACTAAAGTGGTTGGGGGGTAGTGAGGGTGATAAGAAAAAAACAATGTGTGGCAATGTTACTTGCCGGGGGGCAGGGTAGCAGGTTAGGTATATTAACCCATAAACTGGCTAAACCGGCGGTGCCCTTTGGTGGCAAATATCGCATTATAGATTTTCCTTTGAGCAATTGCTATAACTCCGGCATTGACACTGTAGGGGTACTTACCCAATACCAACCGCTAAAGCTAAATTCTTATATTGGTATAGGCAGCCCCTGGGATTTAGATCGGAAAAATGGTGGTGTAACTCTTCTGCCCCCTTTTGTGCGTGAAAAAGGTGGGGAGTGGTACAAAGGAACTGCCAATGCAATTTATCAAAATATTAGCTTTTTAGATATATATAACCCTGATTATGTTCTGGTGTTATCCGGAGACCATATATATAAAATGGATTACTCTTTAATGCTTGAATATCATAAAAATAAAAATGCAGATGCAACCATCGCAGTTATTAAGGTTCCTTGGGATGAGGCCCATAGGTTTGGCATTTTAAACACCGATCTTAATAATAAAATAATTGAATTTGAAGAAAAACCTAAAAATCCTAAAAGCAACTACGCTTCAATGGGCATTTATACTTTCAATTGGAAATTATTAAGAGAGTATTTAATAGCAGACGAAAAAGATGCTGATTCTGAAAATGATTTTGGAAAAAATATTATCCCTAAAATGCTTACCAATGGTGAAAACCTCTTTGCTTATAATTTTACAGGGTACTGGAAAGACGTGGGTACTGTAAAGAGTCTTTGGGAGGCCAACATGGATTTGTTAAGTGATAATCCTAAACTGGATCTATATGATCCCCATTGGCGAATTTACTCAGTGAATCCGTCCAAACCCCCACAATATATTTCCGAGCAAGCTGTGGTCACTTGTTCATTAATTAGTGAAGGATGTCAAATTTTCGGTAATGTTAATCATTCGGTGCTATTTACGGGTGTCTATGTGGGTGAAGGTTCAGTTATAAAGGATTCCATAATTATGCCCGGTGTAACCATAGGCAGAAATGTATTGATCAGCAAAGCTATTGTTTGTGAGAAAACAGTGGTGGGAGACAATTGTATTATTGGCTATCACAATGAAGGGCATCAAGAAAGTTTAAGTAACGACGGTATTACAGTTATCGGAGAAAACACTAACCTTCCTAATAACACCAAAATACCTTGCAATTTAACTGTTAGTTATAAGTTCCAAGATAACACTTTTTAAAATTGGGGAGAGGTAATATGAAAAACGTAATGGGCATTATTAGTCTTAGCGATAATAATCAATATTTAAGCGGCCTTGTACGATTCCGGCCAATTGCCTCGGTTCCTTTCGGAGGGCGTTATCGGGTAATTGATTTTATTCTATCCAGCATGGTAAATTCAGGAGTCAGAAATGTTGGCGTTGTTACCCAAAATAAACATCGTTCAATAATAGACCACCTACGTTCGGGTAAAGATTGGGATTTAGATAGAAAAAGGGACGGATTATTTATTTTAACTCCGGAAATTGATTCATGTGCTAACCTCAATAAAGGGGTTTTGCAAAACATATATGACAATTTTGATTACATCAATCACAGCAAACAAAAATATGTAATTATCACCGAGGGGGATGTTATTTGTAACCTAGATTTTAACAAGGCCTTTGAATATCACTTAAATACCAATGCAGACATTACGGTGCTATATAAGGATATGAAAAATACTGACAACAATTATTTTTTGGGTACTGAGATTAAGTTAACAGATGAAGGAAGGGTGGTGGATATGAAAGTAAACCGGCAAATATTAGGGCATAAGAAAATATCCATGGATATGTTCATTATGGAAAAAAACCTATTAATGGACTTGGTGGATGCTTGTGTTTCCAGGGGATACTATAATTTTATAAAGGATGCCTTAATAAGAAACATTAGTATGCTGGATATATATGGCTACCCATATACAGGTTACATGGCAAAAATTTATTCCTTACAAAGTTATTATCATTATAATATGGACTTACTTAATAATGAAACCAGGAAAAGTTTATTTTATAATCCGGGCTTTGTTTATACCAAGGTTAAAGACGGACCACCCACTAAGTATATGTTTAGTTCCAAGGTGAGCAACTCATTGGTGGCCAATAACTGTGTAATTGAAGGCAAAGTTGAAAATAGCATTTTATTTAGAGGTGTGAAGGTTGCTAAAGGGGCCCATATAAAAAACAGTATCCTTATGCAAAAAACCGTTATCGAACAAAATGCCCTGGTGGAAAACACCATAACAGACAAAGAGGTGCGCATTACAAAAGACAGACATATTAGGGGGGAAAAAAATTACCCCATATATATAGAAAAAAAAATGGTGATTTAATAACTTTGACGCAAACTAAGATTTTACAGAGTATATATCCGGCGGCGTCAGTTGCGGCCGGATATTTGGAAGAGGTGGTCTAAATAATAAAAGTATTATTTGTTGCCGCAGAGGCGTCACCCTATATTAAAAAAGGTGGCCTGGGAGATGTAATCGGTTCCCTGCCAAATGAGTTAAGAAAACTTGGTGTTGACGCACGGGTAATCCTTCCTAAATATTTAGATATTCCTGAAGAGTATACCAAGCAAATGATATTTAAAAAAAGTATTAATGTGGCGCTGGGCTGGAGAAATCAATATTGCGGAATATATAAAATAAAAAATAAACCCTTTTATTTTATTGATAATGAATACTACTTTAAAAGAAACGATGTCTACGGATTTGAAGACGATGCAGAGCGTTTTGTGTTTTTTAGTAAAGCGGTCTTAGAAGCAATACCCTACCTTGGATTTACCCCGGACCTTATTCACTGCCACGACTGGCATACCGCCCCCTTAATATTGTTTCTTAAAGAACACTATCATAGTATTTCCAATACATTAAGCGTTTTTACAATACATAATCTGAAATATCAAGGTATTTTTAATAAGAATATATTACCTGATTTGCTCTCTTTAAATGAAGATATTTATAATTACCCAGAATTGGAGTTCTTTGGTCAAGTAAATTTCATGAAGTGTGGTATAAAGATGGCCGATCTGGTCACCACTGTAAGCAGAACATACAGTGAGGAAATTAAAACTCCTTTTTTTGGTGAGCAGTTAGACGGTGTCTGCAAAGATAGGGGAGACCAATTATACGGCATAATAAACGGCATTGATTATGAAGTTTATAATCCAAAAATAGATAAATATATAGTTGCCCGTTATGGTAAGGATACCATTAAAAATAAACCGATAAACAAAAGGCACCTACAAGAGTTACTGGGTTTACCTGTCAATGATGTTCCCATGATAGCAATGGTTTCCCGGTTAGTTAGTCAAAAAGGTTTTGATTTGGTTGCCCATGTGCTGGATAAAATTTTGCGCATGGAAATACAGATGGTGGTATTAGGGACAGGTGAGAAATGTTACGAACAGTTATTTATAAACTATGCCAATAAATACCCCGACAAACTCTCAGCCAATATTACCTTTGACCGGCAATTGGCCCACAAAATCTATGCTGCCTCTGATATTTTTTTAATGCCATCCCTTTTTGAGCCCTGTGGTTTAGGGCAAATGATTGCCCTACGTTACGGAACCGTGCCGGTCGTGAGAAAAACAGGAGGTCTTAAGGACACTATACAAGCTTACGACGAGATAAGCGGTGTGGGGAATGGTTTTGTTTTTGAAAATTATAATGCCCATGAAATGTTTAACACCCTGCAAAAGGCAGTGGAAATTTATCAATTAAAAGATAAGTGGCTGCATCTGATGCAAAATGCCATCAGTTCAGATTGCAGCTGGTCGAAATCTGCTAAAAAGTACCTTGAGCTCTATCGTAACTTAATAACCGGCGATCCAAAACAATAAATTGGAAGGGTATATGAGGGGGTAGATCTTTGTTTAGTAATAAGGAAAATTTTAAAAGATCATTTTTAGAAAAATTGCAGACCATGTATGCCATAAGTTTGGAAGAATCATCAGATTCGGAAAGATATATGGTGTTAGGTAGTTTAGTAAGAGATTATGTCAGTAAAAATTGGGTAAAGACCAACAAGCATTATCTTCAAGATGGTGTAAAGCAGGTTTATTATTTTTCATTAGAGTTTTTGCTGGGGAGAATGCTGGAATCATATTTGATTAATCTAGATATAAAAGACATGTGTAAAGAGGCTTTAGACGAACTAGGCATTGATTACAACAATATCATAGGTCAAGAACCGGATCCTGGCCTTGGAAATGGGGGATTGGGCAGGCTGGGTGCATGTTTTTTAGATTCTTTGGCATCCTTGAATCTTCCCGGTCATGGATGCGGAATAAGATACAGGTATGGCCTATTTGAGCAAAAAATAGTTAATGGTTATCAGGTAGAACTACCGGATAATTGGCTTAAAAAAGGTAATGTATGGGAAGTAAAGAAGGCAGAAAAGGCTGTTGAAGTACGCTTTGGGGGCGACGTAAAAATAGGGACGGTTAATGGAAAAATGACTTTTATCCATGAAAACTACCATTCAGTGATGGCCGTTCCCTATGACACTCCCATAGTGGGTTATAAAAATAATACAGTAAACACCTTGCGTTTATGGAGTGCAGAAGTGGCACAAAAGGATTTTGATTTTCAGGCTTTTAGTAAAGGTGATTATTTAAAGGCAGTGGAGTACAAATACTCCATGGAGGCAATATCCCAGGTGCTTTATCCCGATGACAGTTACGTACAGGGCCGATTATTGCGTTTAAAACAACAATATTTCTTTGTTTCTGCAGGCATACAAAGTATTGTGAGACGTTATAAGAAGAAGCACGGTTCCTTAGAAAATTTTGCTGATAATATTTCTATTCACATTAATGACACACATCCTGTTTTGGCTATACCGGAGTTGATGCGTATTTTAATGGATGAAGAGGGGTTAGGATGGGATGATGCCTGGCAGGTGACCACTAATACCGTTTCTTACACCAATCACACCACCCTATCTGAAGCACTGGAAAAATGGCCGGTGGATATGTTTAAGGGCTTACTGCCGAGAATTTATATGATTGTAGAGGAAATAAATAAACGGTTTTGCCAAGAGATGATCAATAAGTATCCAAAACATAGTCAGCCCATTGATAAGGTGGCAATTATTCATGATGGGCATATAAGAATGGCTAACTTAGCCCTGGTGGGAAGTTACAGTGTTAACGGTGTCTCTCGAATTCATACTGAGTTATTAAAAAAACATGTTTTAGGGGTTTTTTATAGCATATATCCTTATAAATTCAATAATAAGACAAATGGAGTAACACACCGGCGCTTTTTAATTAAAGCCAATCCCAAATTGGCAGAACTGATATCTGACACCATCGGAAGCAGTTGGATTTACCACCCCAGTGATTTAATTGTCCTGCGAAATTATGCTAATGATAAGTCCTTTCAAGAGGAAATACTCAAAATAAAGCAAGATAATAAAAAGAAATTGGCAATGCTCATAAGAAGGCAAAACGGTATAGATGTTGATATTAGTTCTATCTTTGATGTACATGTTAAACGTTTACATGCCTATAAAAGACAAGTATTAAATGTTATGCATATTATGGATTTATATAACCGCTTAAAAGATAATCCCAACTGGGATATAACTCCCCGCACATTTATTTTTGGAGCCAAAGCTGCCCCAGCTTACCACTTGGCAAAGGAAACCATTAAGCTAATTAATTCAGTGGCTGATGTAATAAATAATGATAAAACCATTAACGATAAAATAAAGGTGGTATTTATAGAAAACTATAATGTATCGCTGGCGGAGTCAATTATACCCGCTGCAGACGTCAGTGAACAAATATCCACTGCCAGCAAAGAAGCATCGGGTACCGGCAACATGAAGTTTATGATGAACGGCGCCCTTACCATTGGCACACTGGACGGTGCCAATGTGGAGATAAAAGAGGAAGTAGGGGAAAACAACATTGTTATTTTCGGTCTCAATGCTTTAGAAGTACAAAATTACTATTATCACGGCGGATATAAAGCTATGGATATATACAATAGCGATGAGCGGGTGAAAAGAGTGATTGATCAGATGGTGAACGGATTTTTATTAACACCCCAGGAAGAGTTTAAGGCCTTGCACAATCATCTTTTATATCATGATGAGTATTTTGTGTTAAAAGATTTTTCTTCTTATGTGGAAGCACAGTGTAAGGTGGATAATACTTATAAACAAAGGGAAAAATGGTTAGAAACATCGATCATAAATATTGCGCATTCCGGCAAGTTTTCCAGTGACAGAACCATTGGCGAATATGCCACAGGAATATGGAAGGTTAGCCCGGTGGTAATTGATTAATATAAAAGGTTGTGACGATATAATGGATGAACCACGAATATTACATAATTCCCATGATTTATTTTTTCGAGACCCCTTTGGTGCTGTTAGGTGCGGCCAAAAAATAAAACTAAGTTTAGAAATATGCTCTGTATTGCCGCCGGATAAAGTTGTGTTACGCCTATGGAAGTACGGTACCACAGAAGAGAAGGTGCCCATGTATTTAGTAACGGGCATGGGAGATAAAATGATATTTAGCTGTGAAATAACAGCACCCCAATCCCCCGGTCTTCTTTGGTATTATTTTATAGTAACTTTGAATGGTGTTACCCTGTATTACGGTAACAATGGTGCAAACTTGGGGGGTAGTGGCCAGGTATACCGGCATCAACCTCCATCTTTCCAGGTGACCGTTTATAAAAAAGACTTATCCACACCCCATTGGTTTAAGGATGCGGTGATGTATCAAATTTTTGTAGATCGCTTTTTTAACGGTAACGAAGACGGTCAACTACTAAACCTGAAAAAAAGGTGTTATCTTTACGATCACTGGGAAGAGACGCCCTATTATAGAAAAGATCCGGAAACAGGGAAAACTGTATGTTTTGATTTTTTTGGAGGCAATCTTCTTGGGGTAATGAAAAAGTTGCCATACCTCAAGGATCTGGGCATAAACACCATCTATTTTAATCCTATTTTTGAAGCCCCCAGTAATCACAAGTATGACACTGCGGATTATAAAAAAATAGATGCCATGTTTGGTGATAATGAGCTGTTTAAAGAACTTTGCCAAAGGGCCGGCAAAATGGGGATATCAATCATTCTTGACGGAGTTTTTAGCCACACAGGCAGCGATAGTATCTATTTTAATAAAGAGGGGCATTACCCGGAACTGGGCGCTTATCAATCTAAGGAATCTCCTTATTATTCATGGTATACTTTTTACAACTATCCCCATGAGTATGAGTGTTGGTGGGGTATAGACACCTTGCCTAACGTTAATGAAAATGATCCCTCATACCAGGATTTTATTATTTACAATAAAGACAGTGTATTAAGGCATTGGATGAAAACAGGTATTAAAGGTTGGCGTTTGGATGTGGTAGATGAGTTGCCGGGGCAGTTTGTCAAAAATTTTAGGAAAGTAATGAAAGAGATGGATGAGCAGTCGGTTCTGATAGGAGAGGTATGGGAAGATGCCTCCAATAAAATTAGCTATGGTGAAATGCGTGAGTATCTTTTGGGTGATGAATTAGATTCGGTAATGAACTACCCTTTAAGAGATATTTTACTTAGCTTTTTTTTGGGCCATGATAACGCTTGGCATACTCACCATCGGTTGATGAGTTTGTATGAAAACTATCCCCGGGAACATTTTTTTGCCACTATGAATATGGTGGGTACCCACGACGTGCCGCGGGTGCTAACGCTGCTTGGTGATGCCCCCCCTGCCCACACCTTATCCAAGGAGGAACAGATTTGCTACAAGTTAAATGAGCACCAAAAAGATTTGGCAATAAAAAGACTTAAAATGTTATCGCTTTTTCAAATGACCTTTCCGGGGGCCCCATGTATTTACTATGGTGATGAAGTTGGCATGGAAGGATATGGTGACCCCCTGTGCCGGGGCACTTATCCCTGGGGCAGCGAAAATAAACAGCTTTTAGCATGGTATAAAAAAATTATATTTCTACGCAATACTTATGCCGTGTTACGAACAGGCAGCTGGATTTCCTTACCTATAGCAGACGATGTTTATGGTTATGTGAGGCTAATTAAGAATGGCAAAGATGTTTTTGGAAGGAAGCAGCCCAACAATACGGCACTGGTACTGTTTAACAGAAGTATTAATCGCAGAATAAATGTCAGTGTTGATGTTGGTAAATGGTGCAGCGATAAATTAACCGACATATTTACGAAGGAAAAATTAAGTATAAAAAAAGGGTTGTTAAATATATCTTTAGCACCTTTGGAAGGTAAATTACTAATCAAGGAAGTAACAAGCAGCCACGGAGGAAAGGATAATTAATGACTGGCGTTAGAACTTGCGGAATATTACTGCACCCCACTTCATTACCCTCTAGGTATGGTATAGGGGACTTGGGGGCCAATGCCTATAAGTTTGTTGATTTTTTACACAACAGTAAGCAAAGTATATGGCAAATACTGCCGCTAAATCCGGTGGGTTACGGGGAATCCCCTTACCAAAGCCCCTCTGCCTTTGCCGGCAATCCCATGTTAATTTCTTTAGACAAATTAGTAGAGCAGGGGTATTTATCAGCACAATGTATATCAAAGGTGCCAATCTTTAATTACCAACAGATAGAGTTTGAAAAAGTAAAAAACTTTAAAGAATATTGGCTTAAAAAGGCATACGGCCGCTTTAAGAAGATGGAAAAACCCATGGAATATCAGCAGTTTATTGAAATGCACAGACCTTGGCTGGGTAGTTTTGCCGCCTTTATGGCCCTGAAGGAACATTTTAAAGGACTGGCTTGGAATTGCTGGCCCCAAGAGATAGCTTTGAGAAGCGAAACTGCGCTTAAGTACTATCAAAATCTACTAGATGACCAAATACAGTATCACTATTTTTTGCAATATCTTTTCTTTAGCCAATGGGAAGAGTTAAAAGACTATGCAAATAAAAAAGGAATAAGAATTGTTGGTGATTTACCCATTTATGTCTCCTTTGACAGCAGTGATACTTGGGCTAATCCAGACTTGTTTGATTTAGATGAGAAAAACAACCCTGTAACAGTGGCAGGGGTGCCGCCTGATTATTTTAGCTCCACAGGTCAACTCTGGGGTAACCCAATTTATAATTGGGAGCAAATGGTCAAGGACGATTTTAAATGGTGGCGCAAGCGATTTGAAACGCTGTTAAAACTGGTGGATATTATCAGAATAGATCACTTTAGGGGGTTTGAATCCTATTGGGAGGTGCCGGCAGGGGAGAAGACCGCCATTAACGGTCGTTGGGTAAAGGCACCGGGCGATAAATTGTTCTTAAGGGTTCGTGAATATTTGGAAGACCTGCCGGTAATAGCTGAAGATTTAGGTATTATTACCCCTGAGGTGACAGCATTAAAGGATAAATATAATTTTCCCGGCATGAGAGTGATGCAATTTGCCTTTGAAAGTAATGATGTCAGACAATTTTCACCCTATTATCATCTTGAGAATGAGGCCGTCTATACCGGCACCCACGATAATGATACCATGTTAGGTTGGTATAAAGGAACTTTGAAAAATAATCCCCAACTCATCAAGCAAATATCCAGATATTTGGATTTGGGAAAATGCGCCAATGATTCTGACATTTGCTGGCGGTTTATTGAAATTACTTACCAAAGTAAGGCTAATATGGCGGTGGTGCCTTTGCAGGATATACTCTGCTTAGATACCGATGCCAGAATGAATTATCCCGGAACAGTGGGCGGGAACTGGCGATGGCGCTTTTCAGAAGGGGTACTAAATGAGGAATTAGAAGAAAAATTAAGTGACTTAGCTCTCTATTACAATAGAATACCAAATAGCGAAACCCATAAAAGTTAACTGCTACAGAAGCCTCAATACAAAAAAATACATATAAGCAATTGCATCACAACATCATAACAGATATAATGTAGTAGATTGTCTGGAAGAGGATGAAAATAATGGTACATAAGTGTAAGGGTAAATACCACATTATTGTGTTTGGTTGTCAAATGTCTGAGCATGACTCTGAAGTGATAGCAGGTCAACTTGAGGAAATGGGCTACCTACATACTGCAGAGCAAAGCGAAGCTGATATTATACTATTAGTAACCTGTTGTGTGCGAGAAACAGCCGAAAACAAGGTTTGGGGTCTGTTGGGACGATTGCGTAAGTTAAAACAAAATAAGCCGGATTTGGTTATCGGGGTAAGCGGTTGTTTGCCCCAACAAAAGGACATGGGAAAGAACATAAAGCAACGATTTCCCCATGTTGATTTAATTTTTGGCACCCATAACATTCATGAACTGCCAAGATTAATAAATCAATTAAAAGAAAGCCAAGAAACGGTATTAGAGATTTGGTCCCAAGCGGACACCGTTAAAGAAGGTGTACCTGTACGCAGGGCCCCGGGCATAAAAGCCTGGGTAACGATCATGTATGGCTGTAATAATTTTTGTACGTATTGTATTGTTCCATATGTTCGCGGCCGGGAGAGAAGTCGTAAACCAGAAGATATAATATTAGAAATTGAGGAATTGGTACAGCAGGGGTATAAAGATATTACCTTGTTGGGTCAAAACGTAAATTCCTATGGCAAGGATTTTACAAAACCCTTTGATTTTGCGGATTTATTATTGAGATTAAATCAAATAGAGGGATTGGAAAGGCTGCGCTACACAACCTCGCACCCCAGGGATTTTACCGATAAGCTGATTGATGTGGTTGCCCAATGTGATAGGGTCTGTGAAAATTTTCACTTGCCTGTGCAAGCAGGCAGCAATCGCATCTTAAAGAAAATGAATCGAGGCTATAGCAGGGAAGAATACTTAGAATTGATAAATAAAATAAGAGATAGGGTTCCTAAGGCCAGTATTACCACAGACATTATGGTGGGTTTTCCCGGTGAAACCGATGAAGACTTTGAGGACACCATGGATATAGTACGCCAAGTAAAATATGACAGTGCCTTTACCTTTGTGTACAACATTCGTAAAGGCACACCGGCAGCTAAAATGCCGGATCAGGTACCTGAAAATATAAAAACAGAACGTATTCAAAAATTAATAGCCCTGCAAAATGAAATATCTTTGGCCAATAACCAGGCCCTTGTGGGCGAAATAGAAGAAGTGTTGGTTGAAGGTCCTACAAAAAATAACGATAATAAAATTGGTGGCAGAAGCCGCACCAATAAACTTGTTATTTTTACCGGTGGCAATAATTTAACCGGAAAAATAGTGCCTGTTAAAATTAAAGCCGGTCATCTTACTCACTTAGAAGGAGATTATTATGATGGGAGGTGAAGCTTAAAATGTCACAAGCTATTATGGATCAAGCTTTAGAATTGGGAAGACGCATTTCTGAATCCGCTGAGTTCAAAGCAGTGCAGGAGAAGGAGAAAAATATGCTCCAAGATGAGGCTGCCCAAAAGCTTTTAAAAGAATTTCAAGAATTACAGCAGAAAAACCAGCAAAAACAAATGCAGGGCAAACAAATTACGCCAGAGGATATTAAGGAATTTGAAGCAATGGAACTAAAGATGCTTGAAAATCCTTTTATTAAAGATTTCTCTGAAGCACAAAACGCATTTCAAAATTTGCTGAACACTGTCAATCAAACTATTAATAAGGCAATGTTGTCAGCCAGGGACGAACAACAACAGTGTACATCTTGTTCCACTTGTTCCCCTACCGGTGATTGCCAGTAATTGCCGGTTGGTTTTCGGTATTAAGAAAAGGGTGCTGTTTATAGGCATCCTTTTTTTATTTTTATTGACGGACGTCATGCTTTTTTATACCTGCATTCTTTTGCCCTTGACAAATGCTGTGATATAATGGCAATAGGGGGAATGTATAGTGACGTTAACACCAATGATGCAACAGTTTTTACGTATAAAAGAGCAGTACCCTGATTGTGTTTTGTTTTTTCGTTTAGGTGATTTCTATGAAATGTTTTTTGACGATGCAGTGTTAGCTTCCCGTGTTTTGGAAATTACGCTTACTTCAAGGGACGGTGGCAGTCAACGGGTGCCCATGTGCGGAGTGCCCCACCATTCTGTTAATTCCTATATTGCTAAAATGATCTCCCATGGTTATAAAGTTGCCATGTGTGACCAAGTGGAAGATCCCAAAGTTGCCAAAGGGATTGTAAAACGAGAGGTGACCAGGGTAATAACACCAGGAACTGTAATTGATGGGCAACTATTGGAGGACAAACAAAACAATTATATTGCTGCAGTTTTCTCTGATCAAAGGGGATTTGGTATCGCCTTTGCCGATATTAGCACCGGGGAATTTATGATAACTGAAATAAGCGGCGCCAATGGCAGTGAAACTTTACTGGAGGAATTGGGGCGTATACAACCCGCAGAATTATTGCTGCCTGACATTCTAGAAGAAGACAAGATAATATTTAGTATTAAAAATATTTGTTCACCGCTAATAAGCTTTTACACTCCAAGAATTGTAGATGAGAATAAATATATATACCAACAGTTTGGGCAAGAAAATTTAGAGAGTTTGGGTTTACCTAACCACGCCAACTGTTTAAGGGCTGCCAATGAATTGTTAAACTTTTTACATAATACACAAATGCGCAGCTTAAGTCATATTAGGAAAATTGAGTATTTTTCAACTAATCAATACATGATGTTAGATACATCCGCCAGAAGGAATCTTGAATTAACAAAAACCCTCTTGCATGGAGAAAAAAAGGGCAGTTTGCTTTGGGTGCTCGATCACACAGCCACCGCAATGGGCGGTAGAATGTTAAAGAAATGGATTGAGCAGCCTCTGCTGGACATCAAGAGCATCAATGCCCGTTTAGATGGTGTAGAACAATTCACCAAAGATATTTTCCTTAGGGAAGATTTAAAACAATTATTAAGTCAGGTTTATGACCTTGAGAGACTTACCACCCGGGTGGCATATGGAACAGCCAATGCCAGAGATTTAATTTCTTTAAAAAACTCGCTGTCTGTACTGCCGAAAATTAAGTCTTTATTAATAAACAATCAAGCCATGCTATTGTGTAAAAGTGCAGCTGAAATAGATACCCTGGATGATTTAGTCGAACTGCTGGAGACGGGGTTAAAGGATGACCCTCCTGTTGGAATAAGGGAGGGAGAGATAATCAAGGAGGGCTACAGTCAAGAAGTAGATACCCTTCGCAAAGCCTCAACTGACGGACGAAAATGGCTGGCCCAGTTAGAATCCAAAGAAAGGCAGCGCACCGGCATTAAATCGTTAAAAATTGGTTTTAACAAAGTATTTGGTTATTATATTGAGGTTACCAAAAGCAACATTAATGCTGTTCCGGAAGAATATCAACGCCGCCAGACCTTAGCCAATGCCGAACGCTATATTACACCCCAATTAAAGGAATACGAAGAAATGATATTGGGTGCCCAAGATAAGTTGGTGGAGCTTGAATACCAGCTATTCATCCAAATAAGGGATAGTGTTGCTCGGGAAATTTCACGAATACAGAAAAGCGCTGAAGCGGTGTCCAAGATAGATGTGATGGTATCACTGGCTGAAATTGCAGTAAAGTATAATTATGTAAGACCCCAGGTAAATGATAGTGGTAAAATTCACATAAAGGAAGGGCGCCACCCAGTGGTTGAATTATCATTGGAAGACGGTCAATTTGTTCCAAACGATACATTAATGGATAATGATGGGAACACTCTTCTATTAATAACAGGACCTAACATGGGTGGAAAAAGCACATATCAGCGTCAGGTGGCCTTAATTACACTGATGGCACAAATGGGGAGCTTTGTTCCTGCCAGTGAGGCTGAAATAGGTGTAACTGACCGCATTTTTGCTCGGGTAGGAGCCTCCGATGACCTGGCGTCAGGTAAAAGCACCTTTATGATGGAAATGCACGAGTGTAAGAATGCATTAAAAAACGCCACCAAAAACAGTTTAGTGATCATCGACGAATTGGGTCGGGGCACCTCAAATCTAGAAGGAATGGCCATTGCACAGGCGGTAATTGAATATTTACATGATGAGATAGGGTGCCGCACACTTTTTTCTACTCATTATCATGAATTAGCAGAAATGGAGTCTAATCTAAGCAATTTTAAGAATTATGCTGCGGCAGTGGAAGAAAAGGGAGATAACGTTGTTTTCTTGCACCGGATTGTACCTGGCAGAGCAAGTAAAAGTTATGGTGTTCACTGTGCAAGACTTGCAGGACTGCCAATGGTGGTGGTGGATAGGGCAAACCGCCTGCTTGTGGACTTAGAAATATATCGTCAGGCAGCGGAAGAGGTAATTTCCGGTGGAAGCCAAACTGCCACAGCAAAGGAAGAGGTTCAAACACAATTATTTTGTTGCAGTCCCGAAGCAGCAGAGCTGCTCGATGAAATTTCAGAGTTAGATCTACTAAATACTACACCACTGGAGGCATTAAATCAATTATTTATAATTCAGAAAAAAATAAGAAACATAAAACAATAATCCCACTTTCTATATGTAATATGATAAACTAATGAATTAATGTTAGGGTAACGGAGGTGTACCGGTGTACATTGGCATAGATGTAGGAGGAACCAGCACCGATGCAGTTTTATTATCAAGCGGAAGGGTGCAGAAAACGGCAAAGGTATATAACACTCCTAATTTAATGACTTCACTGCTACAGGCCCTAGACTCTGTATTAACAGGTGTTTCGGCCACTGAAGTAAAAAGAGTGGTGCTTTCAACCACTATGATTACTAATTTAATAGCAGAACAAAAGTATCACCCTGTTGCGTTGTTGTTAATGCCCGGTCCAGGATGTAAACTTTATAAATTCAGGGACGCCGATGTGCACATACTTAAGGGCGCCATCGATTATCGCGGCCGTGAAATAAGGCCCCTGGATGAGCAAGAGGTACTGCAGGCGATTAAAGAGGTGGAATCCAAAGGTTATAGTAAAGTTGCGGTTGTGGGTAAATTTTCCACCCGTAACAATATTCACGAAATAAAGGTAGCTGAAATAATAAAATCACAAAAGCCACATTGGCAGGTAGATATGGGCCACGTGGCTGGGGGGCAATTAAACTTCCCCCGCAGAATAGCAACTACTATGCTAAATTGTGCCACTAAAGAAAAGTATAGTTACTTTGTGCAATCGGTGAAGGAAGCTTTGAATAAACGTAATATTGTTAATGCCCAAGTGTTTATATTAAAAGCCGATGGCGGAACAATGACACTTGACAGTTCCGAGCAATCACCGGTAGAAACTATATTTTCGGGACCGGCTGCCAGCACTCTGGGGGTGCAAGCACTTACCCCAGCCGGTGAAACTTCACTGGTGGTGGATATCGGCGGTACCACAACAGATTTGGCACTGATTCTGTCTGGCCAGCCTTTATTATCCTCAAAGGGTGTAACATTGGGAGACGACCTGCTAACTCAAGTACGGGCCCTGGCAGTAAAATCAGTTCCCATTGGAGGCGACAGTGTAGTAGATCAAGTTGGCCAGGAGCTGATCATATATTCTGAAAGGATGGGCCCTCCCTATTGTCTCGGCGGTTCCTTCCCTACACCCTCTGATGCCTTAAATGTTATGGGGCTTACTAAACTAGGCGACATCGAAAGGTCATGGCAAGTAATGGAAGCCTTGGGTGAATCAATTAATATGTCTGCACTGGAAGTGGCCCGTAAAGTAATAAACCTAGTGGTTGATACCATAGCCATTGAAATAGAAAATATGTTTCTTGAATGGGAGCAAGAACCTGCCTACAGAATATGGGAAGTAATGCAGAAACGTAGAGTTAGACCCAAAAATGTGGTTGGGGTAGGTGGTGCCGCTGCCGGATTTGTGCCACAAATCGCCATTAGGGTTGGTGGAATGCCGGTATTACCTCTCTATACTTCATCTGCAAATGCCATAGGGGCTGCTGTAGCTAAACCAACATTGCAAATTACACTGCGTGCTGATACCGAACAAAATAAATTTAGTGTTGAAGAAGACGGTTATCAAGGCAGCATTAATGAACAGCCCTTTGGCAGTGAACAGGCTCTTAATTTAGCAAAGAGTTTGCTGGTAAAACGTTCTGAAAAAATGAATATCAGTGATGAAGTAAAGGACATTGAAGTAACCAGACGGGACGTCTTTAATATTGTACGAAATATGGTGACCACCGGGCGTATTTACGATGTATGCGTACAAACTCCCCGGGGTATTCAATGGCATGTGGGAGCAGGGGGTAAGTTATTATGAGAAAAAAAACAGGGATAGTTTTTTTCCCCGCATTTGACTGGTCTATCAGTGATATGCACCCCGAAAGGGAAGAGCGCTTGCTTTATACCCGTGATCAAATATTTGAAGAAGGGGTACTTGATTTACCGGAAATTGCTCAGTACCCCCCATTGGTTGCCACACCCCACGACATTGCCCGGGTTCATTTTTGCGTTCCCCAGGTGGATGATCAAGTATTGGCAGCCCACCGTATTGCAGCGGGTGCTGCTATGAATTTAAGTGATAAAATTATGGATGGGCAGATAAAAAACGGTTTCGCCATAGTAAGGCCCCCGGGACATCATGCCATGCGCGTGGTACATGGTAACAGGGGGTTTTGCAGTATTAACAATGAAGCGGTAGTAGTTGAGCATCTACGTCGCACCTATGGCATTAAAAAGATCGCCATAGTGGATACTGATGTACATCATGGTGACGGCACTCAGGATATATTTTATCACGATCCCGATGTATTGTTCATATCTTTTCACCAGGATGGACGTACCATCTTTCCGGGAACAGGTTTTGCTGATGAACTTGGCGGTCCCACTGCATATGCCAAGAACATTAACATACCCTTACCCCCGGGTGTAGCAGATAAAAGTTTGTTGTATGTGGTGGACAACTTAATATTACCTATATTAGAAGATTTTCAACCGGAATTTGTTATTAACTCCGCCGGTCAGGATAACCACTATACTGACCCCCTGGGAAGTATGTTAATTACTGCTCAGGGTTATGCTCAATTAACTGAAAAGTTGAAGCCGGACTTGGCAGTGCTTGAGGGTGGTTATGCAATTGAATCTGCTCTTCCCTATGTAAATCTTGCCATACTGTTAGCAATGGCCGGACGGGATTATTCCCATGTCATTGAGCCGGATTACCAACCTGAAAAGCTTGTGGAAAGTCCACAGGTTACCGATTATGTTCATCGGATGGTTGCAAATATACAAAGGGTATGGGAAAAAAGCAAAGCAATAACCATAGAGCAGTTATGTGGCAGTAATAAATTTTACCAAAGACAAAAAAGTATTTACTATGATACAGAATACTTTGAAGAAAAGCAGTTAGAAAAGGTACGGACTTGTACAAAATGTCCTGGCTATGTGGTGATAGACTCCCATGCTGCACAGCCCAAAATAGGACGTTGTCGAGTGCTAGCCGTCTCTATTCATAATCGCTGCTGTAAGCAGTGTATAGAAGAGGGTTTAGAGGCCTATAACGAGGCTAAAAAGGATTATCGATATTCTTATGTCTATTTGCAAGATAAAACACAGGATAACTTTTTGACCTTTAATAGGGAAGATAAGAGTGAGTTGAGAACGGAAGGTTAGCATCTAACTTAATTATTTGCGTCGGGGGTAATGTTTTTTGAATAAAATTAAGGTGCTGGATCAAGATACTGCCAATAAAATTGCTGCAGGTGAAGTAATAGAAAGACCCCTTTCGGTTGTGAAAGAATTGGTTGAAAACTCCCTTGATTCCGGTGCTAGCAAAATATCCATCGAAATAAAAGACGGGGGAGTTTCTGCTATCACCGTTAGTGATAACGGCTGTGGTATGGATGCTGAAAATGCGCCACAGGCCTTTTTAAGGCACGCCACCAGTAAACTAAATCGGGTTGAAGACTTGTTCGGTTTAGCTACACTGGGGTTCCGGGGCGAAGCACTGCCCAGCATAGCAGCGGTTTCTAAGGTGACAATGGTTACTAGAACAGCCAGCCAAGATAGTGGTATAAAAATCTCTCTCGATGGCGGTAAAATAATTGAAACCTCCACTGTGGGGTGTCCCCAAGGAACGAAAATTACCGTAAGAGATTTGTTCTATAACACACCGGCCCGAAAGAAACACCTTAGGGGAGCCGCAGCTGAAACCGCTCAAATAAGCGATGTGATAACAAGGCTGGCCCTGTCTCGACCCGATGTAAAATTCAAACTAATATCTCAAAACAGAATACTTATTGAAACTCCGGGTAACGGAAAACTAATCGATACAATAGTAGCCGTTTATGGTGTTCAAGTTGCTAAAAAAATGCTTCCCGTTGAAGGACAGGGCAATGGCATGCATATCAGTGGCTATGTAAGCAAGCCTGATTTAAACAGAGCAACCAGAACATATCAAACAATACTGGTTAACGGCAGATATGTAAAGAGCAAGGTTATATCAGAGGCCTTGCTGCAAGGGTATCACCCCTTGTTATCCTCAAAACGTTATCCTGTGGCTGTTTTGGTGCTTGAAATGATTCCGGGTATGGTGGATGTAAACGTCCATCCTGCAAAAATGGAAGTGCGAATTAGTCATGAAAATGAACTGACAAAACTCCTTACTTCGTCAGTACAAAGGGCTGTGCGTAGATTGGTGGCAGTGCCCCAGCTGGAAGAACAAATACCGGTACAAAATGTACACCCACCCACTGAGAACAATACTGGAAGCAATAAACAAATTGAGCTTGTCCTCGATAACCAAAGAGTAGCAAACTCAGATTTTAGAGTTTTTACAGAAAAAGTTCCCCAAGAACTTGATATACAGCCCGTTAATAAAGTTGAAGAAAAAGAATCAACATATAGTGCTGTTAAAGATAAAGAAATATTATCAACTTTACTGCCCTTAGGCCAGTTAATGCCCACTTATATACTGGCCCAGGGAGCCAATGGCTTATTTATTATTGATCAACATGCAGCCCATGAGCGGGTACTTTACGAGCAATATCTTAAACAAGATGACGGCAATTCCAGTCAAATGTTGTTGGCCCCAGTGGTGCTCGAACTTAATCACCAAGAGGCGCAGATTCTTACCGAAAAGATTGTGGTTTTTAGAAATATAGGATTTATACTGGAACATTTTGGCGGTAACACCTACATGTTGCGGGGTGTACCTGCCTCGTTTCCGCCGGGAAATGAAACCAGTTTTTTTTATGATGTATTAGACAGCAGTGGAGACGATTTTACCCATATGCTTAAGGCCAAATTGGCCTGTCACAGTGCAATAAGAGCCGGTCAAAAACTAACAGTGGATGAAATGCAAACACTTATTAATCAACTCAGTGAAACAGAAAACCCATACAGTTGCCCCCACGGACGGCCTACAATAATAAATCTATCCTTCAATGAATTAAATAAGAGGTTTAAAAGATGATTGATAATATGGGTAAACCCATTGTAACCACTTCATTAAGTTACAGCCACCAAGTTGTTGAAAGCGCTAAATCTATAGCAAGTCAACTGGGCCTATCATTTGTGTCAAGGAACGGCACATCGCTGACTAATATGGAATCCGGATATAACAGCACTGGTATATTGGTGGTGTCAAAAACCAAATTAAGTATTTACATTAAGGGCGAAGAATTCTTTTTTCACCCTGGAATGGCAAAATTAAGAATTAAAGAGCTAGTAAATGGCAATACTGATCTAATGATTAGAGCTATGGATTTACGTGCCGGGGATATGGTATTGGACTGTACTTTGGGATTAGGTTCTGATGCGGTGGTGGCAAATTATGTTGCCGGACCAACCGGAACGGTGGTGGGGCTGGAGAGTAACCCTCTTATGGCTTATGTGGTACAAGAAGGAATAAAGCATTATAAAGACGGCAATCCGGCCCTTATTAAAGCTATTCGTGGTATTAAGGTTATTAATGTCGATCACCGCAACTACCTAAGGAAGTTGCCGGATAAATCATTTGATGTTGTCTATTTTGACCCCATGTTTCGCAATCCATTAAAGAAATCTCCGGGAATGGCACCCCTGCGCAAATTAGCTAATAATGATTCAATAAGTAAAGAGACAATAAATCAGGCCCTGAGGGTTGCAAAGAAATGTGTGGTCATGAAAGAAACTGCAAAAAGCGAAGAATTTACCAGATTGGGTTTTAAGAAGATCATTGGTGGCAAGAAATCACCTATTGCCTATGGAGTTTTGTTAGCAGGGGGTGAAGATTTATGAAAAAACCCTTGCTGGCGGTGGTGGGGCCTACGGCCACCGGAAAGACAGAGGTGGGCGTAAATTTATCACAGAAGATAGATGGGGAAGTGGTATCAGCTGATTCCATGCTAGTGTATAAAGGAATGGATATAGGTACTGCAAAACCTTCGATGGAAGAACGCCAGGGTATACCCCATCACATGATTGATGTGGCAGTACCAACTGAAGACTACAGCGTTGCCCGCTATCAGCGTGAAGCCCGTAAGGTTGTGGCAGAAATTCATAACAGAAATAAAATTCCTGTAATAGTAGGGGGAACAGGCTTATACATTCGTGCAGTGGTAGATGAATATAACTTTGATGTGCCGGGAGAAAACCGAGAAATACGTCAAAGCCTATTACAACAAGCTAATGAAAAGGGTACTCAATGGCTGCACAGAGAACTGTCACTGGTTGACCCCCGGGCGGCTGAACGTATACATCATAAAAATGTACGGAGGGTAATTAGGGCGCTGGAAGTCTATAAACTTACAGGTAAACCCTTCTCCAGTTTCCAACAAGCGGAATATAAAAGCAGACCCGAGTATAAAGTAGCTTTATTTGGCCTTACTATGCCTAGAGAAATACTTTATAAACGCATTGAAAAGCGTGTTGATATAATGCTGGAACAAGGGCTGGTTGAAGAAGTCCAGGGGCTAATAAAACAAGGTGTAAAGGCCCATGTTACCTCTATGCAGGGTTTAGGTTATAAAGAAATTGCTTCATATCTTGCAGGTGAGTTAACATTGGCCCAAGCGGTTGAACTGATTAAGAGAGATACTCGGCGTTATGCCAAACGACAATTGACCTGGTTTAAAAGGGACCCACGCATAATCTGGTTTGATATGAATAAATACAATAATATAGACCTAGTTGCAGATGAAATTATAAAAACTTGGCAGGAATATAATTCAACTTTGTAGAAACATTTCCTAAATAAAGATAAACGGAGGTACACCCATGACTAAACCCCAGATTAATTTGCAAGATGCTTTTTTAAATCAAGTTCGTAAAGAAAATATCCCCATCACCATGTTTCTTATAAATGGATTTCAACTTAAGGGGTTGGTTCGGGGGTTTGATAACTTTACGGTAATTTTGGAAAGTGATGGCAAGCAAATGATGGTTTACAAACATGCTATTTCTACAGTAAGCCCTTTAAGGCCTGTAAATACAGCATTTGCTGAAAACAAAAATCTATAAGCTAAAAAGACCTCTCCCCTTGGGCGAGAGGTTTTCTTTTTATTATACAATTATAAGACAAAGGGGCTTGGCCGGTATGAGATAGTAATAGTTTATCTAAAATTTTCTAATTCATAACTTATACCTTGGGCGTATATATGAGAATAACACATAATATGCCCAAGAGGTGAACCCGATGGTTAAAATAAATATGTGGCAGAACCAAGGAAAGAAAATAGAAAAAAAAGATAATGAATGGCGCCGCAAACAACTGGGGCCTATACGGCCATCGGGAGGTGACCGACAACAGGCAAAAAATGAGCTAGGAGCAACCAGTCAGGATAATGTAAATAAAATAATAGCAGAGTTAGATAGTTTAGTTGGCTTAAAAAGTGTTAAGAAACTGATTACTGAATTACAGGCTTTTATAGAAATTCAAAAACTGCGTCAAAAAGAAAAGCTTGCCTATGAACCAATGGTTCTACATATGATTTTTAAAGGTAGTCCCGGCACCGGCAAAACTACCGTCGCCAGAATTATAGGTAAATTATTTAAGGAAATGGGTGTGCTAAGTAAAGGCCATATTATTGAAGTAGAGCGAGCGGATCTAGTTGGTGAATATATAGGACACACTGCCAAACGCACTAGGGATGAAATCAAAAAAGCATTGGGCGGAATAATGTTCATTGATGAAGCCTATTCATTGGCCAGGGGTGGGGAAAAGGATTTTGGCAAAGAAGCAATAGATGCCATGGTGAAGGCCATGGAAGATAACAAAGACAACCTGGTGTTGATTTTAGCCGGGTATAAACATGAAATTGAAGCTTTTTTGGAAACTAATCCGGGACTGCGTTCAAGATTCCCCATTCATATAACTTTTCCTGACTACAGCACCCAAGAATTAATGGAAATAGCAGAAATGATGCTAAAAAAACGTCAGTATTGTTTAACTGATGAGGCCAGGGATCAATTGAGAACTTTAATAAAAATCAGAGCACAGCGCCATATTAACAGCGGCAATGCCAGAATGGTCAGAAATCTAATTGAGCGTGCCATGAGGTTGCAGGCAGTGCGATTAGTAAATGCTCAACTGCCAAAGATTAGCAAAGAAGAACTGATGACCATTACCGCAGAAGATCTCATAAATGCCTATGATGACTTAACAGAGGACTAAATAAATCAGGAGGAATACTATTGTATAACAGTGAAATGTTAAAAAAAATAGTTTCGGAAGTGGAATATGAAATCGAACCCATTTACCGTCAAATTGAAAAAACATCTATGCACAATCATGCACGGGTGTTAAAAGCGTTTCAGCTGGCAAGGGTTAGTGATTTTCACTTAAAGGGAGGCACCGGTTATGGTTATGGTGATGCAGGTCGTGATGTACTAGAAAAAATATATGCACATGTTTTTGGTGCTGAAGCGGCTTTGGTTAGGGGACAAATTGTTTCCGGTACCCATGCCATCGCTTTATGTTTGTTTGGGGTGCTACAACCCGGAGACCACTTGCTGGCAGTGCAAGGTGCGCCTTATGATACCCTTGAGCAGGTTATTGGTATTCGAGAAAGCACCCCCGGATCTTTAAGAAGCTATGGCATCACTTATAACCAGATAGAATTGCTACCTGACGGTAGTTTAGATTGGCAAGGTATAGGTAAAGCCTTGTCAAAAAAGACAAAAATGGTAATGATACAACGTTCCCGTGGGTATGCATGGCGTCCTTCATTAAGTATTGCGGAAATAGAAAAATTAGTTCAGTTTATTAAAAGCATACAACCACAAACAGTGGTGTTTGTGGATAACTGTTACGGTGAATTAGTAGAAACCAAAGAACCCTGTCATGTGGGGGCTGACTTGATAGCCGGTTCATTAATAAAAAATCCTGGCGGCGGCTTAGCGCCAACCGGTGGGTATGTGGTTGGACGCAAAGATTTAGTACAACTGGCTGCCAATCGTTGGACCGCCCCGGGTATTGGAGATGAAGTGGGCCCCACATTAGGTTATCATCGCCTACTGATGCAGGGTATTTTTATTGCCCCCCATACAGTGGCAGAGGCTTTGAAGGGTGCTGTTTTTACGGCGAGATTATTTGAACGGTTGGGTTATAGGGTTTCGCCTGTCTATGATGAGCATAGAACTGATATCATCCAAGCCATAGCTTTAGGTGACGGAGATAAGTTGGTGGAGTTTTGTCGCGGGTTACAAAGTGCTTCTCCGGTGGATTCATATGTGCAACCTGAGCCAGACGGCATGCCCGGATATGATGATGCAGTTGTGATGGCAGCGGGCACCTTTGTACAGGGTGCATCTATAGAATTATCCGCCGACGGCCCCTTAAGAGAGCCCTACGCTGTATATGTTCAAGGAGGATTGTCAAAGGAATATATAAAGTTGGGCATTTTATCAGCTGCTGAGGCGGTATTAAATAGTTAAACAACAAGAGGGCTGCTAAGCCCTTTTTGTGTACTCGAACAGTCAAAGCATTGTTGTTCTAAGTTTCCCTAGTAAATGAAGCGGTTTGCAAATATGAAAAAACATCGCTATACTGTTAACAAGGAGGTTGTTAGATTATGGATAACTACCGAGTGCTTTCACCCACAGCTATACTGGGCTATGGTTTTCCCAAAGAATCCTTTTACGAAGGTTTAAAACGGGATCCTGATATAATTGCTGTTGATGCAGGTTCTACAGACCCTGGCCCCTATTACTTGGGTGCTGGGGTATCTTTCACTGATGGAAACGCAGTAAAGAGGGATTTGGAGATAATTATTGGCGGTGCCTTAGAACACCAAATTCCGGTATTAATAGGTACTGCCGGCGGTTGCGGTGCAAACAGTCATTTACAATGGAATTTGAATATAATTAAGCACTTAGCAAAAGAAAAGAACTGGAATTTTAAAATTGCCGTGATTTCTTCGGAGCTGGATAAAGATTATTTACTACAGCAATTGGAAAAAGGCAAAATAGTACCATTGCATCCTGCACCTGAACTCACACCCTCCGATATCTTGACATCCACTAATATTGTGGCACAAATGGGGGTAGAGCCGCTAATTAAAGCATTGAATGACGGAGCACAAGTGGTACTGGCAGGACGTTGTTATGATCCTGCTGTTTTTGCGGCTGATGCTATTAGGAAAGGGTATGACCCCGGTCTGGCTATACATATGGGAAAAATTCTGGAGTGTGGGGCCATTGCCGCAGAACCGGGCAGTGGTAGTGATTCTGCCTTGGGCACCTTGGTGAACGACGGGTTTATTGTGGAACCTTTAAACCCAAAACGCCGATGTACCGTTACTTCGGTGGCGGCCCATACATTATACGAAAAAACTAATCCACTGGAGTTACCTGGCCCAGGTGGGGTATTGAGCTTGGCAGAAACACAGTTCCATAAACACAGTGATACGGCGGTAAAAGTATCAGGCAGTAAATTTATCCCCACCGATAAATACTATGTAAAACTTGAGGGCGCAAAAAAAGTAGGTTACCGCACAATATCTATTGCCGGTTGCAGAGATCCGATTATGATCAGTCAAATTGATAATATTATAAATGAAGTGCGCAAGACGGTTGCAGATAATTTCAGTAGCCAAGGCTATGAATATAACTTGCAATTTCATGTCTATGGAAAAAACGGTGTAATGGGGCCTCTGGAACCTACACCGGAATGTGGTCATGAATTAGGCATAATAATAGATGCAGTTGCACAAAACCAGGATATTGCCAATACCATTTGTAGTTTTGCCCGTAGTACAATGCTACACTTTGGTTATCCCGGCAGAATTGCCACTGCAGGCAACCTTGCTTTTCCCTATTCCCCATCAGATTTTAAAGCAGGTGAGGTATATGAGTTTAGTTTATATCACCTGTTGGAAGTTGAAGACCAATTAAAACTGTTCCCTGTTAAAATATTGGAGGTATAAAATATGAAAGAGGTACCAATCACTGAATTGGCAAAGGTGATACGCAGTAAAAATTCAGGGCCTTACGAGTTAACACTTGATATTATCTTTAAAGATCAAGAGGGCTACCGGCTGGCAATGCAATCTAACATAATTAATGAAGACACAATAGCCAATCTTTATAAAATAAATAAGGAACAAATAATAAATATAGTACCGTTTCCCCAGGCCTTAGCTATAAAGGCTACCATAGTAAGAACTCGTTCTTCCGGGGCCCTGGGCGAGACCGATGTATATGGTGCGCAGCAGCATGCTCCTCTTTTAAAGTTAAAAGTTCCATATTATGAGAAATAATATGACTAAAATTTGCAAGTTTCTTAAATATTCTCCCTCAAAAACAAATTAGATTATTTACAAAGTTGCTTTGAAAATATATAATGTTTATGTGACTAACTATAATAAAAGGTGGCTGATTTAGATGGTATTAGTAAATGACGATCAACCGCTATATAATATTGGCGTAATAGCGGAATTGTTAAAAGTTCATCCCGAGACTCTACGCATTTGGGAAAAACACAACTTAATTGAACCCGCCCGTAGAAACAAACAAAGACTGTACACAAATAACGATGTCAAAAGACTACAATTCATTCATCATCTAATTAATGAAAAAGGCTTAAACATTGCTGGTGTGCAGCAAATGTTAGCATTATATCCTTGTTGGACGGTTAAGAACTGTCCTGGAGGAAAAAAAGAAATGGAAGCTGAAGTTAACCATAACAAGCCCTGTTGGAAAGAAAAAGATACATATTGTTTTGTTGTCCAAGATAAATCAGACTATTGTAGTTCTTGTAATTTATGCAAAAACGGTGATGCAAGAAACGCTTAGTACCACTATAATCTAAATTGTTACCTGTTAAAAAACAGGCTTGTGCCAAAGTTTAAAACTTGACACAAGCCTGTTTTATATTTTACGCAATAAACCAATTACCACGCCTAATATTGTTACATTTCTTTCTAATATAGGTGCCATATTTTTGTTTTCAGGTTGTAGTCGTATATAGTTATTTTCTTTATAAAACCTCTTCACCGTAGCCTCGTCATCCAAAAGTGCCACTACTATTTCACCATTAAGGGCAGTTGCTTGACGTCTCACCAATACTAAATCACCTTCTAAAATTCCTGCCTCAACCATACTGTCTCCCTTTACCCGGAGCATAAATAACTCACCGTAACCGGCAAAACTTCTTGGCAAAGTAATTTTTTCATCATAGCTTTCATCGGCAAGTAATGGAAGACCCGCTGCCACTTGACCCAGTATTGGCACCTCTACCAAGTCTTCTCTTTCCGTTTTTTCTTCATCTAATAACTCAATAGCCCTTGGTTTAGTAGGATCCCTACGTAAATAACCCTTTTTTTCAAGCCTTTTTAGATAACCGTGCACCGTTGAACTGGAACTAAAGCCAACAGCTTGCCCTATTTCTCTTACAGAAGGAGGGTATCCCTTGGTACGAATGTTCTTTTTTATTATTTCAAGTATAGCCAGTTCACGATCATTTAAGGTTTCACCCAAGTCCAAACATCCTTTCACAGTTAATTTGGATCATTATACCATAATATTACCGTATCGAAAACGCTTGTTCGTATATTTTTTATTAATTGCGTAAATTAAAGGGGAAGGGGAATTTAGTGCTATTGTGGAAATAATTCTTAATATTAAAAGGTATATTTAAATGTAATTTAGTATGACATAATAATACTTGTATGGAAATAATTTAATGTTGGGTTTTATAAAACATTTGTGTTTAGCATATATGACAAAAAAATTGGGGGAGGGTCTACTATTAAAACCATTACTTGTCAGGAAATTATAGATGCTGTAGCTAAGTTATGCATAGAAGCCTGTCATCACTTGGGCGATGATGTGTTAAAGGCTTTTGAAGATGCTGCTGCTAAAGAAACAGCACAAGGTGGTAAGGAAATATTAAAGTTATTAACAGAGAATGCCAGAATTGCAAAAGAAGATAATATTCCCATATGTCAGGATACCGGCTTTGCTGTAGTATTTCTAGAAATTGGTCAGCAAGTAAAGATTGAAGGTGGCGATATTAACCAAGCCATAAATGAAGGTGTTCGCCTTGGATACAAAAAGGGCTATCTTCGCAAATCTATTGTCGGTCACCCCTTAAATCGTGTGAATACCGGTGACAATACACCTTGTGTTATACATACCACCATGGTACCAGGGGAAAACATTAAAATTACCGTTGCGCCCAAAGGCGGAGGTAGTGAAAATATGAGTGCATTAAAGATGTTAAAGCCTGCAGAAGGCGTAGAAGGGGTAAAAGAATTTATTATTAATACCGTTAAAAATGCTGGACCTAACCCCTGCCCACCTCTAATAGTAGGCGTTGGCATTGGGGGTACAATGGAGAAGGCTGCAATTATGGCTAAAGAAGCACTGCTAAGGGACATTGGCAGTGTTAACCCTCAAAGAGATTTAGCACAATTAGAAGATGAGCTATTAGAAGAAATTAATAAATTAGGAATAGGCCCCCAGGGTTTAGGTGGTCGAACAACTGCCTTAGCAGTTCATATTAAAACTTTTGGGACCCATATAGCCAGTCTACCGGTGGCAGTTAATTTAAACTGTCATGCATCTAGACATAAGTCGGTCTTATTATAAGAAAAATAATTTAGCTAGGTGGTGTATATATTGACCATAATTAAAATAAGTCCTCCACTGACCGAAGATATGGTACTTAACTTGCGGATTGGTCAGCAAGTGTTAATAAGCGGTAAAATATATACCGGCAGGGATGCTGCTCACAAACGCTTAGTAGAATTAATTGAAAAAGGCGAACCTCTACCTGTTGATTTTACCGGTCAAATTATATATTATGTAGGGCCGTCGCCGGCAAAACCGGGTCAGGTGATAGGGGCGGCAGGGCCCACCACAGCCGGGCGCATGGATACCTATACGCCTAAAATATTAGAACAGGGATTAAAAGGCATGATTGGTAAAGGTAAGCGCTCCCAAGAAGTTATAGAATCAATGAAAATTAATAAAGCGGTTTATTTTGCCGCCATAGGTGGAGCAGCAGCTTTAATTAGCAAGTGTATTAAAAAGGCGGAAGTGGTTGCCTACCCTGAACTGGGTCCGGAAGCTATTTATCAACTGGAAGTGGAAGACTTTCCGGCTATAGTAGTTAATGATGCTTATGGAGGTGACTTATATACCGAAGGCACTAAACAATATGCACTGGATTAAACAGTATCTTTTTTACGAACAATTAGTTAACATAAAGGATTTACAATAGGCAAGAAGGGGTGGCAGGCCAACACCGCTTATAAACTTGCCTGGGTTTTGCAGGTAAATGATTAGCTTTAATTGAGAAGATTAATAGCTATAATAAGAATAATAATTGTTACACATGGAGGGCTAATATTTAATGAAGAGAAAAAAAATTACTATTGTAGGAGCAGGAAACGTAGGAGCAACTTGTGCCCATTGGGCAGCATCAAAAGAACTGGGCGACATTGTACTTATTGATGTTGCTGAAGGCATACCCCAGGGTAAAGCTTTGGACTTGATGGAAGCAGCACCCATCGAAGGTTTTGATTGCCACATCATTGGTACGAATGACTATACAGACACCGCCAACTCTGATCTAGTAATTATAACAGCGGGCATAGCTCGTAAACCAGGTATGAGCAGAGACGATTTATTAAATACCAATGCAAAAATAGCAGAGCAAGTTGCTAAAAATATTGCACAATACTCACCAAATGCATTTGTTATTTGTGTCTCTAATCCTGTGGATGTTATTACTTACATAACTTACAAAGCAACAGGATTTGACTCCAGTAGGGTTTTAGGTATGGCAGGGGTACTTGACTCTGCACGCTATCGCACCTTTGTGGCTTTAGAATTGGACATATCTTTTAACGATGTAAGCGCTTTTGTCCTGGGCGGTCATGGAGACGATATGGTGCCCCTAGTGCGTTACACCTATGCCGGTGGAATCCCTATTGAGAAACTAATTTCCCAAGACCGCATTGATGCTATTGTGGAACGCACCCGTAAAGGTGGTGCCGAAATAGTAGGCCATTTAAAAACCGGCAGCGCCTATTATGCGCCGGCAGCATCTGTTATAGAAATGGCCGAAGCAATACTGAAAGATAAGAAAAGAATTTTACCGGTTTCAGCATATTTAGAAGGCCAGTACGGCGAAAGTGATATTTTTGCAGGAGTACCTGCTATTATTGGTGGAAAAGGTGTTGAAAAAATAATAGAGGTTGATCTTACAGACCAAGAAAAAGCTGCTCTAAAAAAGTCGTTCCAGGCCGTAAGAAATGTTTTATCCACTGTTAAACTATAATGAAGGCAGATCCAATCTGCCTTCATTATTTTTTTGCAGTTGATGGGTAAAGATGTTGATGGTTATAATAACCAGTAAATAGTAATAACTATTTAATAGAAGGGAGTAGTGTGGCAACTCAGCAGGGCTTGACCTTTGTCCCCTTATAAAATAACCAAACATACTTTGAAATTTATGGTTATTGTAGTCAATGTTTGTAAAAACTATATAATATATTGTTTAAGCAGGGCAACTGAGGAGGTTTTATGGAAAAAGGTAATTGTATCATTGAAATTAAAGATATGTATTTTAACTACTCTTGTCACCCAGTGCTGGAAAATATTAATTTATCAGTTAAACAAGGTGACTCTATAGGGATTACTGGGCCTAACGGGGCAGGTAAAAGCACATTATTAAAACTAATATTAGGCTCACTGAAACCTTCTGCAGGCTTTGTTAAAATTTTTGGTGTTGATGCTTGTAAATATAAATCTAAACACCAAGTAGGTTATGTACCACAAAAGGCCACTTCTTTTAACCAGGGTTTTCCAACAACGGTATTGGAAACTGTTGTTTCTGGCAGAGCTGGCAAGCGTGGTCTCTTTAAATTCCTTAACGGTGCAGATTATGAATATGCTGAAAAAACAATGAAGCAATTAGGAATTTACCACTTACGACATCGTATGCTTTCTGAAATTTCAGGAGGGCAACAACAGCTAGTATTTATAGCTCGGGCATTGGTCTCTCATCCTCGACTTTTAGTTTTGGATGAACCCACCGTTGGGATAGACAAACAATTTCAGGATAAAATTGTAAACTTGTTAAAAGAGTTAAATAATTCTCAAGGGATAACCTTATTAATTGTATCCCATGAACCAAATATAATATCACCGGTGATCAATCGACAGGTTTGTCTAGACAAAAAGATATGCCACTGCAGTTGTCATTCATCCACCTTTGGGAGTATAGACTGTAAAAGAAAAATAACTATACGTCAAGCAATTGATGTAGGTTAAGGGGATATAGGAGTATATTATGGATATCTTTCAATATACCTTTATGTGTAACGCTTTTATTATCGGTTTAGTGGTGGCAATAATTTGTCCGCTGGTGGGGCTATTTATCGTGTTAAGGCGTATGTCATTGATAGCGGATGCTCTATCACACATTTCATTGGCCGGCGTGGCCGCCGGTCTTATTTCCGGTACTAACCCTGTTATCGGTGCAGCTTTGTTTGCAGTGGGTGGAGGTATATTGATAGAAAATTTGCGCCAAAGATACCGAAACTACTCTGAGCTTTCAATAGCTATTATGTTATCCACCGGAGTGGCTTTGGCCGCAATTCTGTTAGGTATGGGGAAAGGAATAAATGCAGGTGTACTGTCTTACTTGTTTGGAAGCATAATCGTAACAGATCGGTTTGATGTATTAATTATCCTTGTTGCCGGAATAACAGTTTTACTTCTGATAGCCTTGCTGTTTAAAGAGCTGTATTTAATATCCTTTGATGAGGAAACTGCACAAAATTCAGGTATCCCCGTTAGAGCCATCAACATAGTATTTACTGCTTCTACAGCCCTTACTATAGCTTTAGCCATGCGTATAGTTGGCATACTAATGGTTTCATCGCTAATGATAATTCCTGTGGCCACAGCACTACAACTGGCAAAAAGTTTTAAATCTGCCTTATGGTTATCAATTATATTAGGTATAATTTCAGTGATTATTGGTTTATTTTTATCATTTTATCTAGATCTACCCCCAGGAGGTACAATTATTCTGCTATCAGTTGCCATCTTGGTATGTATATTGGCCATCAAAAATCTTGCTACTAACAAACATCATATCAACAGCTTACCTGAAAAAGCAGAAACAAATTAAAATTACTGTATTCTAAGCTAACAAAACCATCATTGCCCCATAACTTTCCAAAAGGGAAATGTAGAACAATGTCGTAATGTTTACTTGTACCTAAAAAAATTACAGAAAAGGGAGGGACAGGTTTTCATTACGAGATTAAGTTCTATTTTTGTGGGTTTATTTTTAGCCATGCTTTTTGTGGCGGTACCGTTTGCTGAAGCTGAAGCTAATACCACACATACTGTACAAAGGGGTGAATCACTTTACTTAATTAGTCAAAAGTATGGTGTAACAGTACCTCAACTACAGCAGGCCAATGGTATTAGCGGTACAATTATTTATGTGGGGCAAAGTATAACTATTCCGTCAACTTCCTCTGGCAGTGGGGTGCACACAGTAACCAGAGGAGAAACATTATATATTATAGCCCAAAAATATGGAGTAACATATCAAGATATAATGCGTCAGAACAATTTAAGCAGCACAGTAATTTATCCAGGTCAACAGCTACGTATTCCCATTGCCAGTACGGTTGCAGATCGCGGCGCAGTTAGATCCGGCAATGGCAACGTTTCTGCCGCTGATTTGGATTTGCTGGCCAGAATTATCAGTGCAGAGGCCCAAGGGGAATCATACACCACTCAAGTGGCAGTTGGTGCCGTTGTATTGAACCGTGTAAAGCACCGTGATTTTCCAAACACTATTTCAGGTGTAATATATGACCGCAGCAACGGTTATTACCAATTTACACCGGTAATGAACGGCTGGATCAACAGACCGGCCACTGATTCTGCCAAAAGAGCTGCCCAAGATGCAGTTAATGGTTGGGATCCAACTAACGGGGCAATATATTTCTTTGAGTCCTGGGTTACTAATCAGTGGTTACAGTCAAGACCCTTTGCTGCAAAAATTGGCGCATTTACCTTTACCTACTAATTCAAATATTGTTAGCCGGGAGTAATCCCGGCTATTTTTAATAAGAAAGTAGAAAGTTTACATAAAATCTTAATTGTCTAACTTGGTCTCATGTCAAGGATTATCTCTAAGAAGAAATTCCTCTAACTCCTTAAAAAGTTCAAATGAGTATCAATGGTCATCATAACTAAAGCTTCTATATCTTTGTTGTCTTCGTGAGTTGGTAAAGTATTTAATAAAATACTGTTAATTACCATAACATGTTAGATTTTCAACTATAATGGGCCTAGAAATATCTTGATACTGTTCAGAAATATTTACATTATCAATAGGGAGATAGGGAGCTACTGATAATTTATTTGGGTGAACAATGAGTGGCTGAAATTAGTCTTATATAAAAATGTGGAAAAAATGGGGAAGGGGAATAAAGCATTACTCAAAGGGAAACGTAATTCATAGCTTATTAGATTATTACAAGAATAGCACACTTACATTTACCTATTAATTTATTTTTTAAAAAACAGCCGGTAATATACCCCGGCTGTTTTTTAAAATGGTTTACATAATCCTTATTTGTACACATTTAATCTGGACAAGGGCATGGTCATACACCTGGGGCCACCCCTGCCACGGACCAGTTCAGAACCATCTATTTCAAGTACATTTATCCCGTGTTTCCGAAGCAGTTTATTTGTTACTTGATTTCTGTCATAACACACCACCGTTCCCGGTTTGACAGCTAAGGTATTGGTGCTGTCGCCCCATTGTTCCCGGGCTGCTGTGATTGCATCGTCACCACCGGAGTAAATAATATCTACCTGGTTGACACCCAAGGCTTTACTCAAGGCAGAGGATAGGCTAAGACCATTTTTGGCAGATACACGGTTATCGTTACTTTTTTCCATCCAGTAAACATGTATATTATCCCTAATACCGGGGTACATTAAAAATTTATCATAGTCTACCATTGTAAAAACAGTATCCAAGTGCATATAAGCCCTCTTTGCAGGAATTTGCACAACAATTATTTGTTTAACAGCGTTTTTTTCTACTAAATATTTATTTGCCACCCATTCAATGGCCTCTTCAGTTGTTCTTTCACTTAAACCAATGACCAGGGTAGAGGGGTTGATAATTAACACATCCCCGCCTTCAATACCCACAGGAATCTCTTTGTCAAACCACAGTGAAGTATTATTAAATAAAGGATGATACAAGTGAATATATTTTAAAAATATGGTTTCTCTTCGGCGGGCAAAATTAAACATGCTGCTTATCTGTAGTCTGTCTAATATCATTGAACCGTGATCCCGGGTAAAGTACATGCTGGGCATAGGATCTAGATAAAATGGGTAACTGCTCACTGTTAAATCACTGAGGGTTTGATGTTTTTTAAGCTCTCTAACTTCACTTTTAGGTAAACCGGCCATTAATTTAAAGACCAATTCACGTGGGGGAAGAGTTAGCAAATATTCTTTTACTAAGCCACAAACTTCAGGATCAACCAGACGGGTAAAATTTAAATGTTCTTCGATAAATTTAACTTTGATATCATTATCTTGAATTACATCGCTAATCAAATTTTGCACATAATATACCTTGGCACCACAATCCATAAGACATGATACAAATTGGTCATGTTCTAACTGTGCTTTTGCCAGCCATGGAATTTCATCAAACAGTAAATCCTCAAGGTATCGAGGAACTAAGTTTTCTAATTCTGAACCGGGGCGATGCATTAGCACTGCCTTTAAATGGCCAATTTCAGAAGTTATGTTAAACTGCTGCTCAGTCATCTTGAGTAACTCCTTTGTTAGAGAGGAAGATTATTCAGCAGTATTATTTCCATTTATAATAAACTTAATCTTGCAAGTTTGGTTCCGCTAATAAGTATTATGTAAACTAGCTAGTCTCTGAAAGAGAAAAAAAGATAAGCCTGTAATTTCTACAGGCTTACATAACAAATTCCCCATCATGAATCTGTATTAAATAAATCTGTGCTCAAGTATTTTTCCCCCCGATCGGGAAACAGCACCACAACAAAACCATCGTCTATTTCTTTAATGCACTCCAAGGCAGCAATCATGGCCGCTCCGCTGCTCATGCCCACAAAAATACCTTCCTGAGAAATAATCTTTCGAGCCATTTTAAAAGCGGCTTCAGTTTCAATCATAATTCTCCGATCAATCTTACTGGGATCGTATATTTCCGGCACAATGGCCTCTTCCATATTTTTTAACCCCTGGATGTAATGTCCTAAAACAGGATGTGCCTCCACTATTTGTACCTGGGGATTTTTCTTTTTTAATCCCATACCAACTCCCATGATGGTACCGGACGTTCCAAGGGCGGAAACAAAATGAGTGATCTTCCCACCGGTTCCCTCCCAAATTTCATTGGCTGTGGTCAAATAGTGCGCCATCTTATTGTACTCATTGGAAAATTGGTTTGGCATAAAGTATTTATCAGGATACTTTTTGCATAGTTCGTGGGCCTTCCTAATTGCCCCGTCTGTACCCAAATTTGCATCTGTCAGCACAACCTTTGCCCCAAAGGCTTCGATCATTTTACGGCGTTCCATGGACACCGCCGCACTCATGACTATTTCTACTGCATATCCTTTTACGGCACCTATCATGGCCAGCCCAATCCCTGTATTGCCGGAGGTGGGTTCAATTATTGTCTTATCTTTGGTAAGAATGCCGTTTTCCTCGGCCTGTTCAATCATTTTTATGGCAATACGGTCCTTTATGCTCCCTGTTGGGTTAAAACCCTCTACCTTTGCATACAGCGGGATATGCGGCTTCGGATTTAACTTATTTATCCTGACAAGCGGAGTACCACCAATAGTTTCAATAATGTTGTTGTACATGTGCATTTATCCTCCCAGATTATTATAATTAATATATCACAAATTTGTTAGTTAATATACAAAGGATATTTTATCATAACAATTTAAAAAAGTGCTGAATGATTGTCCAATGGCAGCTTTCTCGGAATTGGCAGTGGACTTAATATTGAATATTACAATATAAATAAATCCATAATGTAAAGGTATTATAAGCAGTAAATTCACTCTTTCCTGCTTAACTATAGCGGTATATTCTCTTTTCTGTTAGAATTGTAACAGGTTAATTAGACTGCAAGGAGGCCTAAACAATGTTCACTGTCGATAAATTAGTGCAACCTGATAGCATTGAAGAAGCTTATAGCCTTTTAATAAATAATAAAAGGGCCACTGTTTTAGGAGGTTGTGCCTTTTTAAAACTGGGATCAAGAAAAATCGATACTGCCATTGATTTGTCAAAGCTTAATTTAGATTATATCACAGAACACCATGACAATATTGAGATCGGTGCCATGGCCACCTTTAGGGATCTGGAAACTAATGATGCCCTCAATAAATATTTTAACGCCGTTATACCCAAGTCAGTCAGCAATATAATTGGTGTTCAGTTTAGAAATGTAGTCACTGTGGGTGCCAGTGTATTCTCAAAGTATGGTTTTTCCGACTTAATTACTGCACTGCTGGCCTTAGATACCGATGTAGAGCTTTGTAAAGGTGGCAGAATGCCGCTGGAACAGTATTTAAACAGACCGGCAGAAAAGGATATATTAACAAGGGTCTTTATTCATAAGGATGACAGAAAAGCCAGTTACCATAGTTTGCGAAACTCCATAAGTGATTTTCCCATCTTAAATGCTGCTGTGTCAAAGATTGGAAATGACTGGCGGATTGTGGTTGGCGCAAGGCCCACCAAAGCTACTCTGGCACATAAGGCCGCCGCTGAACTGGCTAAAGGCAATTTAACCCCTGACATGGTCAAGAGGGCCGCTAAGATTGCAGCCGAAGAATTGTCCTTTGGCACAAATATGCTGGCATCTGCCGAGTATAGAACAGCCATGTGTGAAGTACTGGTTACAAGGGCAGTAACGGAGGTTTTAGCATGCAAATAGAAACTATAATTAACGATAAAAAAGTAAGGTTAGAGGTAGAAAATGACGAACTGCTGGTAGACACCCTTAGAAATTATGGCTTGTTTAGTGTTAGACAAGGCTGTGATACTTCTTGTTGTGGGCTTTGTACCGTATGGATTGACGGCAAGCCAACCCTTTCCTGTACTACCCTCTCCTTTAGGGTTAACGGAAAAACAATTACCACCATTGAAGGGGTACAAAAGGAAGCAGAAGAATTTGCCCGGGTATTGGCATCGGAAGGGGCAGACCAATGTGGTTTTTGCAGCCCCGGCTTTATTATGACGGTGCTGGCCATGAAAAGGGAACTTAAAAATCCTAACGAGGACGAAATAGTACATTACCTAACGGGTAACCTATGTCGGTGCACAGGATATCTGGGGCAATTAAGAGCAATTAAGAAGTATTTGGGGGTTGATTAAATGTGAGTATTGGCAAGAGCATTCCTAAAATAGACAGTATCAGCATCACCACAGGCAAACCAGTTTATACCGATGACTTAGCAATGCCAAATTCATTGGTAGTAAAAATACTGAGAAGCCCCCACGCCTTTGCAAAAATTAAAGCCATTGATAAAAGCAGAGCTGAACAATTGCCAGGGGTGGAGTTAGTTTTAACTTATCAAGATGTTCCCAACATAAGGTTTACTTTGGCCGGACAATCCTACCCTGAACCCTCCCCCTATGACCGTTTGATTTTAGACCGGGTGGTACGGTATGTGGGAGATGAAGTGGCCATTGTTGCGGCTGTGGATGAAAAAACGGCCACACAGGCACTGGGCTTAATTAAAGTTGACTATGAAGTATATCAACCGGTGCTGGACTATGAACAGGCAATCGGCCACCCATCCGTCGTTCATTTCGAAGACGACTTATATTGTAATTTTGATATCGGTATGGAAAAGGAAAAAAACATCGTATGTAAACACCATGTTGAGTTTGGCAATGTTGAAGATGAACTAAAGAATTGTGCCGTGGTGGTGGAGGAAACCTACTATACCCAGGCCCAAGCCCACGCCATGATGGAAACTTACCGGGCCTTTAGTTATCTCGACCATACCGGAAGGTTGGTGGTGGTTACCTCAACACAAATTCCTTTTCATGTAAAGAGGCAGTTGGCCAGGGCACTACAGTTGCCGGCCAGTCAAATTAGAGTCATTAAGCCCCGCATCGGCGGCGGCTTTGGTGGTAAACAAACCGGTGCGGTGGAGATATTTACAGCCATTGTCACCCTAAAGACTGGAAAACCTGCTAAAATTATCTATGACAGAAAAGAAACCTTTAGCTGTACCACCAGTCGCCATGCAATGCGTTTAAAGGTCAAACTAGGCTCAGATTTAGACGGTACCATCAGAGTTGTAGATATTCAGGGCTTATCAGATACCGGTGCCTACGGCGAGCACGCCCCTACCGTTTTTTCAGTGGTGGGTGAAAAAACACTCCCCCTTTATAACAAGGCTAAGGCTCTTAGATTTATGGGACAGGTAGTTTATACCAACAAAATGCCTGCCGGGGCACTAAGGGGTTACGGAGCTACCCAGGGAACCTTTGCCCTGGAATCTGCAGTTAATAAGTTGGCCGAAAAACTAAACATGGATCCTATTGAAATTAGAATGAAAAACCTGATTAAGGAAGGAGAATCTTCGCCGGCATACCATGACGGCAAACCCCTTGACAGTTCCTCATTGCACCGCTGTATAGAAAAAGGTAAAGAATTAATCCGCTGGCAGGAGAAATACCCACGGGTAGAGATGGGTAATAACAAAGTAAGGGCTGTGGGAATGGCCGTAACCATGCAAGGTTCCGGCATTGCCGGAATTGATACAGCATCGGCAGAGATCAGATTGAATGATGATGGCAACTACACCCTCTTAGTTGGCTCCACTGACATGGGAACCGGCAGTGACACCATACTTGCCCAAATGGCCGCTGAAGTGCTGGATACAGAGGTTGAGAACATCATAGTAAACTCCGCAGATACCGATGTTTCACCCTTTGATCCCGGCTCCTATGCGTCCAGTACCACCTATGTCACCGGTATGGCTGTGAAAAAGGCTGCAGAACAACTTAAGGCTAAGATTATCGAGCATGGGGCAAAGCTTCTGCAAGTGAACACCGGCGAAATAGTATTTACCGGCCATACACTTAAAACAAGTGACGGTTCGGCATCTCTCAGTTTAGTTGAACTGGCCTATAAAATGGTGTTGGGTACAGGAAAACTACAGCTGGTTGGCACCGCAACCTATGGCAATGATGTGTCTCCCCCACCCTTTATTGCCGGCTTTGCAGAAGTGGAAGTGGATAAGGAAACAGGAAAAGTAGACTTGCTGGATTTTGTGGCGGTGGTGGATTGTGGTACTGTCGTCAACCCCAATCTGGCCAGAATACAAACAGAAGGTGGCCTTGTCCAGGGTATAGGTTTGGCCCTGTACGAGGATGTAAGGTATGATAAAAAAGGAAACATGCAAACCAATAACTTTATGAATTATAAAATCCCCTGCCGCAAAGATATTGGCAATATCACCGTGGTCTTTGAAGAGAGTTACGAGCCTTCTGGGCCCTTTGGGGCAAAATCTTTGGGAGAAGTGGTTACTAACTCACCTGCCCCTGCCATTGCCGCAGCTGTTTACAATGCCGTGGGCGTTCGCATTAACGACCTTCCCATAACCCCGGAAAAGGTGTTCATGGGATTAAAAAATAAGTAACTGCAGTTTTAGATATTTAAATGGAGCGGTCCTCACCGCTCCATTAATTATGTTAATATTTAACATTTACTGCCCATCCATAATAATATAAGAAAACTGAAACTATGGAGGGATAAGATATGAATGCATATAACCGGTCATCCGGCAAGGTAGCGGTGGCGGATATTGTGGGCGGACCCTTGGCACCGCAATTAAGTGGTGTGGTTTATTTCCGTGAAGTTTACGGAGGTACTTGGGTATCAGTGGAGGTAAACGGTCTTCCTCCCTATCAACCGGCCACTGACGGCAAAAATCCCATTGGACCCCATGGATTTCATATCCATCAAATGGGTGATTGCACAGTGGGCAAGCCCGAAAATCCCTTTCAAGCCGCCGGGGGGCACTGGAACCCGTATAATCAACCCCATGGCAACCATGCCGGAGATTTTCCAGTGATATTTTCTAACAATGGGTATGCTAAGATGAGTTTTTATACAAATAAATTTACCGTTGACCAGGTTGTGGGTTTGTCAGTGATAATTCACGAAAATCCCGATGACTACCGCACTCAACCGGCAGGGGACGCAGGCAGGCGGTTGGCCTGTGGTGTAATTGGCTGGAGTTAACAATAATTATGTTTATGTAAACTAATTTGTTATAAAATAACTTTGGGGCTGTTCGCCCCAAAGTTATACTACTCTTCCCGTAAGTCAAATACTCTCTTACTCTTTTTTTCAGTCCTTGGCAGCTGACCATACTCCAATGCTTCTACTTCAGCTAATATACCAATTTTTTTCTTGATATTTTGCTTGCACAGGTCAGCCACCTGCTGCAGTTGGTGGCCCTCTTCAGCTTCAATCCTCACCAATATTTTATCTTTACCCCTGTCACGGGTTAATACCAGTTGATATTCACTGGCTGCTCCGGGGGTTTCCTTTAATACATGATCAATCTGCCCGGGGTAAATGTTAACACCCTTTACTTTAATCATGTCATCACTGCGGCCCAGTATTCTACCTATTAAAGGATATGGTGACCCACAGGCGCAGCGTTCTAACTTTAAGCAGGTGATATCGTGGGTGCGGTAGCGCAACAGTGGCATACCTTCCTTGGTTAGGGTGGTAATTACCAGTTCACCCTGCTGGCCTTCAGGCAGTTGTTCTCCGGTGTCAGGGTCGATAATTTCAAATAAAAGGTGATCAGACCAGTAGTGTAAGCCATTGTGCAAAGGACAGTCTATGGCAATGCCCGGCCCATAGATTTCTGTCAAGCCGTAAATGTCAAAGGTTTCAATGCCTAAGTTTTCTGCAATACGGGCTCTCATTTTATCTCCCCATCGTTCAGAGCCGAAAATGCCAAGCCTCAATGCAACTTTATTTTTTATTTTCCGACGGCAAATTTCTTCCGCTAACAATAAGCCATAGGATGAGGTGCCAATTAAAACAGATGATTGCAGATCCACCATCATTTCAATTTGCTTTTCAGTATTACCGGGGCCGGTCGGTATGGCCATGGCCCCAATACGTTCTACCCCCGCCTGAAACCCGATGCCGGCAGTCCACAGGCCATAACCTGGGGTTATCTGAATACGATCTTTATTTGTTACCCCCACCATGCTCATACAGCGAGCCATCATTTCCGTCCAGTTTTCCACATCCTTAGCGGTATAGGGTATAATTACCGGCTTGCCGGTGGTGCCGGAAGAAGAGTGTATACGCACCACCTCTTCTTCCGGCACCGCCATCATTCCCAATGGATATGCCAGGCGAAGTTCTGACTTGGTGGTAAAGGGTATTTTAGCCAGATCTTTAATGGTGCGAATATCACCGGGCTTAACACCGTGCTCATTTAACTTATTTCGATAGTAAGGAGAGTGTTGATATACCCTGTCGATTAATTCTTTTAATTTTTCCAGTTGTTGGGTGTATAGTTCCGAATAGTTAAAAGATTCTTTTATCGCTGCCACTGCCATCCTTTTACACCTCCAGAGACTGATAGCCCAATTCAAAGGCCCGCCGATTAACATCTTTGAATTTTATTGGTACCGCATTAATCACAGTATCTAACAGTTGTTGACCTGAAAAGGGTAATATTTTTAAAGCAGCCACAGCACCCAGCAGCACAACGTTAGCCACTTTCACATTTCCGGCTTTAGCGGCCAAGTTACTTGCATCTAATAAATGAAGGTTGGGTGCATGCTGTTTTAGGTAATTAATTAAAGTGTTTTCATCATAAGGGGCCATTCCCAGGGTGGCAGATACCGGTATAATGCAGGCGGTATTTGCCACCACAGTGCAGTTTTTCTTAACCCTGGGCAGCATCCGCACTGTCTCCGCCAGTTCCAAGCCAAGCAGCACGTCCCCCTCACCCTCGGGAATAATAGGGCTGTAAACGTCTTCACCAATGCGTACTTGACTCATCACCACGCCTTCCCTTTGGGCCATGCCAATTGCCTCAGAGGTGCGCACCGGGTGTCCTGCATTAATCGCTGCCTGGGCCAGTATGCGGGATGCTAATACATTTCCCTGGCCCCCTACACCGCTTATAATTACATCAAATTTCATAATTAGCGTACCTCCTGAATTGCTTTAGCCGGACAAATTTGAGCACAGAGGCCACAACCGGTGCAACGGTTTGATATAACCGGCAGGTTACCCCGTTTAAAAATTGCCGGGCAACCTAACTCATCTATGCAGATGCCGCATTCCAAACATTCTTCTTCATTTACATGAAGGGGCCGGTTACCGTCTTTAACCAAGGCGACACATTCCCTGCGCATCACTACCACAGAGGGCCCTGGATAATCCAAGGCGGCTTTGGCAGCTGCCTTAGCCTCTTTCAACCGGTATGGGTCAACCACTTGTACAAACTCTGCACCACAGCATTCTGCTATTTTTGCTATATCTAATCCTTTAGTTGCTTCACCCATGGCCGTGTGTTCCAGCCCTGGGTGAGGTTGGTGTCCTGTCATGGCCGTGGTACGGTTATCAAGTACCACCAGCGTTATATTGGCCTTGTTATATACCGCATTAATTAAACCGGAAATGCCGGTGTGGAAAAAAGTTGAGTCTCCTAAGAAAGCAATTTGCTGCCGGCCGGGTTCTACCCTGTTTAAACCGCTGGCAATGGTTACGCTAGCCCCCATGCAAAGACAGGTATCCACTGCATTTAGCGGCCGCATATTACCCAGTGTGTAACATCCTATATCACCGGCAAAAACAGCATCTTTGTCAGCAACTTGCTTAAAGGCATAAAAAGAGGCCCGATGGGGACATCCTGCACAAAGCACAGGTGGGCGCACCGGCAAGGGCGGCAGTTCCGCCTCTTCAATCTCCGGTACTTCAATGCCCACAAATTGGGCCACAGCCTGTGCTACCTTATTTACATTCAATTCCCCTTCCCGGGGAATATAGTTTTCTTCTTTACCAACCAACTGCACCGACAACCTGTGTTTATAGGCTAATTTTATTAACTGGTCTTCCACCACCGGTTCTTGTTCTTCCACCACCAGTATCCTTTGATGGCGCTGCATAAAATCCAATGCCAACTTATTTGGCAGCGGATAAGGAGTGCCTATTTTCAGCACTGATAATTTAACACCCAACATGTGCAATGCTTCCTTCACATAATTGTAAGAAACACCGGCGGCCACAATACCTACTCGGTCACGGTATTCTGCTTGGTTATAATTCAGTTTTTCAAACAGGTCTGCAGCAACCTCTTGCTGCCTGTTTAACCAGTGGTGCTGTTTAATTGCCAAACTGGGAAATATAACCCAACGTGGGTCCTTCACAAATCCTTCCGGCACAAGGGGCTCCCTCTCATCACCTAGGGTCACGTCCTGACAGACATGACAAGTGCGGGTGGTGGGGCGCAATATAACAGGCATGCCTAATTTTTCGGATATTTCAAATGCTGTGACAGTCATATCTTTAGCCTCTTGAGGGGTAGACGGATCCAGCACCGGCAGCTTAGCCAATTGTGCAAACTTCCTGGTATCCTGCTCATTTTGAGAACTATGGGGGCCGGGATCATCGGCAACCACAACCACCAGTCCGCCCTTTACACCTATATAAGCTAAAGTCATCAGTGGATCCGCTGCCACATTTAAACCAACTTGTTTCATGGTAACCATTGCCCTGGCCCCGGCATAGGCGGCGCCGGCAGCAACCTCCAAGGCAACTTTTTCATTAACTGACCATTCCACATATATATTTCTATCTTTAGCCATTGATGATAGGGTTGTAAATATTTCTGAAGAAGGTGTACCTGGGTACGCAGCGGCAACCTTCACCCCGGCCTCTACCGCCCCCCGGGCAATGGCCTCATTTCCCATCAATAGTTTTTTCATCTTTTACTCCTCCAAAAGTATAAAATTATGCTACTCCGTATCCATGTATCCTGGCCACTATAACACAAATTACCATTACCGCTATTAGTACCATAACAAAAACATCAATGGCCTTAATTGCCTTTTCGTTAAAGTAGGTTCGCTTGCCCCCTCCATAGCCCCGTGTCTCCATGGCCATAGCCAGCCTTTCTGCCTTTTGCAGTGAAATCAACACCAGCGGTACCGCAACCGGGATATATGACTTTATCTTTACCAGAGGGTTGCCTCCATCCACCGTACAGGCCCGGCAAGCCTGTGCAGCACTTATTTGTTTTACTTCTGATAAAAAGGTGGGTATAAATCGCAGTGCAGTCATAAACATAAAAACATAATCATAGGGTAATTTTAATTTTTCTGTAAGACATAAAACAATATCTTTAAATTGGGTTGTTGCCAGAAAAACCACAAAACTTAACACCAAAGCCATCATTCTAATGCCCATGGCTATTCCCAAGTTTAGTGCACCGGTGGTTACAGGTACATACCCACCGGGTATTAAATAAAAGAGTGTTAAACCTTCTTTATAAAAAAACACTTGCAACAACACCAGCACAAGGGCAAATATACTTAAGCCCTTTACCAACGGTAATATTCTGTTAATTACCCCTGCCGACACAGCAACCAATAATACTGAAACTAACAATGCCAAAAGGAAATAGGTGTGACTAAAAGTAAGAGCCACCACCATTACCGCCACCGTCCAGCACATCTTCGTCAGTGGATTTAGCTGATGTATAAAGGAATTCCCCTGTACATAATCAACCGCAGATGCCAATGGGTTCACTCCTTTGGGTTCTCTTTATCGCTTGATACACTTCTTCCACCGTAAGTAAATTCCCGTCTATTACACCGTACTCATTTAGGCGGTTAGCCAATTGAGTGATTGGTGGCAGTTCTAGCAAGGTTTGTGCAAGTAGGGCCGGCTTGGAAAACGCCTGGCGAACGGTACCGTCCAGTAAGACTTGGCCGTTACAGAGAACAACAACGCGCTTAGCATACTCAGCCACCAGTGACATGTCATGGGTGATAAAAATAATGGTATGGCCGGCTTCATTTAAAGCACGGGCCATCTCCATAATTTGCATTCCTTCCCGGTAATCTTGTCCGGTGGTGGGTTCATCAAGAACAATAACCTTGGTGCGCATTGCCAATACCGATGCCAAGGCCACACGCTGACGCTGACCCTTACTTAGGTCATAGGGGTAGGCTTGACGGTAGTCCTCCAGACCCACAGATTTTAAAGCTTCACTTACTCGCACCTCTATTTCATCACTGCTTAACTTTAAATTTTTAAGGCCAAAGGCTATTTCACTTTCCACCGTATTGTGAAATATTTGATGATCTGGGTTTTGAAAAACAAATCCCACCTCCCTGGCCAGTTCCGAAACCTTAAGTGCAGCGGTATCTTTATTGTTCACGAACACCTTGCCAAAGGTGGGTTTATGCAAGCCATTAAAATGTTTTACCAGGGTTGTTTTGCCGGCGCCGTTTTGGCCCACCAAGGCTATAAAATCACCGGCCTCTATCGTCAAACTTATATTTTTCAGCACCATTTCTTCTTGATAGCTATAACTCAAATTCTCTACTTTAATCACTTTTATTTCCCCTTATTTAGCAAGCAACTTTTCAATGTATGCCATCCCCTCGGTCACCGTTAGGGGTAAGTGCTGCAATTTTTTATCTATCATATGGGCTAGCTCAGCCACCTGGGGTGGCTTAACGCCTAAATTCAGCAATTCCTCCTGCCGGGAAAATACCTCCCTGGGTGAACCCTTCATTATTACCTTTCCCTCGTTCATTACAACTATTTCATCTGCATAACGGGCCAGCAACTCAGTTTTTTGTTCCACCAAAACAATGGTAATGCCATGTTTTTCATTCAAAACCCTTAATACCTCAAAGATTTCTTTGGTGCCTATGGGATCCAACTCAGATGTCGGTTCATCAAGCACCAACACCTTAGGGTATAATGCCAGTACTGCGGCTATTGCCAATCGTTGTTTTTGACCGCCCGAAAGTTCATTGGTGTTACTGTTACGTAAATGACTGATGCCGGTCATTTGCAAAGCCTCAGCTATCCTAGCATCCATTTGTTCCGGTGCCACACCCATGTTTTCCAAGCCAAAGGCAATTTCTTGTTCCACGTCCATGGATACGATCTGTGATTCCGGATCATCAAACACACTGCCCACGCTGCGGGCGATATTTGCTATGGTATCTTGAAAGATTGATTTACCTTTAAATAGCACCTGGCCCTGCATTTTGCCACCCTGAAAATGTGGTATAATGCCATTTAAACATTTTGCCAGTGTACTTTTACCGGCACCGGTGGGCCCCGTAATCGCTATAAATTGGCCTTCCTTTACGGTAAGGTTTAGCCCCTCTAATGCGGGTTTTTCGGCCTGTGGATAATAAAAGGACAGGTTTTGAATGTCATATAGCACCATTGCAGTCACCCCAGTAAATTCTTACCCATGCTTATAATCTTAAAAACTTTTTTGCAGGCGCATAAAGTGCCTGGGCCATCACAGCATTAATGAACATCATAGGAACCACTACACCCACAAAGGCAGCTTGCATGGCAGCCATTGGCATTTTTAATGCAAAGTGGAAGTTTAATACCACATAAATTGCACCACTGACCAGTGTGCCAATTAAGGTGGCCACTATTGGTTTAAAGGAATAACCCTTCATTTTTTGCAAGTCCGGTATCATTTTAACTACCAGTAAACAAGCCAGGGCGCCGGCAGGTTCAGTAATTAAATTTAACATCGGGATTGGAGACTTGGAAAAAATCATGCAAACTGCACCGGCCACAAAGCCAATACCTAAGGTGCCACCAATTCCTGGCCTTAGCAAAACTATCGCTAAACAATACATGGCAATTATAAAGTTAGGAGTAATACCCAAAATATTAGGTGAAAACATTCTTAACACTGCACCAATAGCAATTAGAATTGCTACTACGGCTATTGACTTACTACGGCTGACAGGGGCTGCATCGATAAAACCGGTTTCAGCCGCGGCATTTTGTTTTAAGTTACTCATTTACTCATCTCTCCTCTTCTAATCTAATCTTTCATTAACCAATTAAACTAAGGATATACTCGGCCTCTTACTTTGGACGGGTGCTCCTTGATTTATGATAGCCCTTCTTTGCTGCCGAAAACACTGCTCCAAACCAAAAAACCAGGCATACTGTGCCTGGTTAAAATCACATAGCAACCAATGCTAATCTCTCCTTGGCTCAGCTTACCTCAACTAAACTCACCTGCCTATATAGTTTTTAGAAGTACTAATCTCAGCTAACTAAACTTTACTGCTTAAAATTATACCACAACGATTAAGCACTGTCACGCATTATTTGCATTAGACCCTGTGAATAATATAAGTGGAGGTGATATGCAATGCAAAAATATGTGGTAAGAGGCCCGGGAAGAAATTGCGAAGAAATTCAAGCAGATAATCTTCAACGGGCTGTACAGCGGGTGCAACAGATGCATCCCCAAAACACTGTAACAGCAGATGCCACTGAAGTAATTTATGTGTGCCAGCCCAATGAAAATGAAACAACTTGTCAAATGAAACTAAATGAAGAATAAAAACTATTAATAAAGAACCGTGTACAAGCCACGGTTCTTTATTAATAATTGTAACCGTTAATCATTGAAGCCACCATAAGTAGAATCTAGCCCATGCTTTTGGTATACCAAAAGAGGTATTTTAAATTAAGGAATCTTTCTTTATTATAAAAATTTTATTGTAAACCGACCAATATATAGTTATAATTCATATAAGATTGGTATACCACGGAGTTGAATATCTATGGAAAAAATGCGTGATAACGTATATTCTAGGTTGCGAAAAGCAATTTTAAAGGGCAAGTTTCAACCGGGTGATAGACTGGTAGAGAGGAAATTAGCCGAAAAATTAAATGTCAGTCGAACACCAATTAGAGAAGCTATTAGAATGCTTGAATTGGAAGGATTAGTATCCCATATACCTAGGGTAGGCTCAGTGGTATCCAGTATAGATGCTGTTGAGGTACATGAAATCTATCGTATACGTGCAGTGTTAGAAGGACTTGCTGCCAGAATGGCTGCAGAAAGAATTAAACCGGAACAACTTCAACAATTAACTGTTACATTACAAAAAATTGAGCAAGCCATCATAGACAATAAAATAGACAAATTAGAAGAACTGCACTTAGATTTTAACAGACTAATCTATGAATCTGCAGAAAGTACACGGCTTTATAACATGATTACTTCTATGGTAGATTTTATCAACAGATTTACCATGGTCGGTTATACTCGCCCGGGTCGCATCGCCCAAGCCCATAAAGAACACCGTCTAATAGTAGAGGCAATAAAATTAAGAGATGGCGAACTGGCTGAACGGGTGGCCAGGGAACATATCGAAAATTCCAGATATGCTTATTTCAAATCCATTGGCGAACAAGAGACTTAATTAGTACACTATGAGGGGGGTTTAAAAATTGACACCGCTTGAAATAATCTTGATATTGGTGGCCGGCTTCGCGTCCGGTTTCGTAAACGTTGTAGGTGGCGGAGGATCGCTGGTTTCAATGCCGGCACTAATTTTTTTAGGATTACCCTCTGCAGTGGCAAACGGAACTAACCGCATAGCCTTAATGGTACAAAGTATTGTAGCCATTACCTATTTTAAACAAAAAGGATTCTTCTACCCAAAGTTAAGTGTATTACTTGGTATTCCGGCAGTGCTGGGGTCAATAGTGGGGGCAAAATTTGCAATTTCGCTCTCCGATGAAATGTTTAATACCATTTTAGCCATTGTGATGATAGTGGTAATGTTTTTAATCATAGTAAGACCTGAAAAGTATTTCCTTAAACCTAAAAAGGAAAAAGACAGTGAAGAACAGGAAGACGAAGAAAGTTATGGGCCATTACGTATGGCCTTAGCTGTAGCTGCCTTCTTCGGTGTCGGATTTTACGGTGGTTTCATCCAAGCAGGCGTTGGCTTTATCATTATTGCTGCGCTGGCACTAATAACCGGCATGTCATTGGTAAAAATTAATAGCTTAAAAGTGCTAATTACAGCAATGTACATATTGGTTTCATTACTGGTATTCGTTATCAGCGGAAAGGTAGACTGGGCCATCGGTTTTTGGCTGGCTTTAGGTAACGCTTTGGGAGCCTACTACGGCAGTAAGTTCGTGGTTTACAAGGGGGATAAATGGATCCGCATTTTCTTAGTGGTCACGGTAACCATTATGGCCGGAATGCTGCTGGATGTACACAAGTTACTGGGTTTCTAATAAAAAGTATGTGGGAGCGGCAGACAAGACGCTCCCACACTAAATAAACTACCTATTTGACATTTGGCGGCGCAGAATCTCGCACATATTACACGTTTCCTCGAACTGTTCATCTGTCATTTGCGGAATGCTGTTTACAACATTTTTTAAACTTTGATCGATATTATTCCGAAGCATTTCCGAACGCTCCTCATCACTCATTGGAGGGCGCTTGCCACTTCTAATATCTTCCATTAGCTTTGCCATTTTATCTGCGGTTTCTTTGTCTAAATGCATTGGTATGTACTTCTTAAGTGTGTCCAGCTCATCAGCAGTGACCTGCTCTTTATTTCTAACCCTGGTTAAAACATCCCTTAACTCATCTGAACTAAAGTGCTTCATAAATATTCCTCCAATTTACCACTGAATTTATTAATGCATTTCTTCGTCAACAGTAAATTTCCCTGCCCGGCACTATATTATTGCTAATATTTTTTTCGATAAAATGAAGGAAAAACTAGTAATTCCCCAGAAAGTATCATAAATACAATTAATTTATCGCCAAGGGGGATATAAACTTGAAAATTAATGCCACTAACGATGAAGCCCAAAAAATACACTCAGATATATACCAGGAAATAGTAAACTATATTGCCCAACCTGAACACATTAAACTATTTATCAGTCGCAAAAAATTAAATCTTGATGCTTTTGTTTATACAGTGGAGCAATTGATGGGCCGCTTAACTGTTATCAGAATACTTGAAGACACAGGGCAACTGCCACAGCCTGTATTACAGCCCTTGCTAAAAATGCATCAGAAGGCAGATAATGACGGTGAAGAATTATGGGAAGCCCTATTGGATATATTCCTTGACATGCGCCTGGCAATGGAAAAAGAAGATGATATGGAGAGCGTCTGGTCACTTAGCGGTGTGGATGAATTGCATATACAGAACAAAACAACGCGTAAAATTCTGGACCTGTATAATCAGTTAGATTTTTCCGATGGTCTACAAATTGCGGCACAGTTAGATAGCTGGATAAAAGAAATGTCAAAGGCTTTCTGCGAAGGCTTAGAGGGTACACTTAACAAAAGGCAGAAGCATTAAATGCATGCGGAGGGTTTTAATGAAAAAATTTATCTTTTCCGGGTTTGTGGCTGGATTATTTGTTTACTATATTGCTATCATACAGCAAGCAATGACCCCCATTTACCATAACATGGTATTGTTCTGTGTTACTTGGATGTTATTTTATGTACTTGTTGATTTATTGGTTGAGCCCTTTACCACCCAGGAAACAAATTCCAGGGTAAAGATTCGAAAAAAAGTTAAGAATACGCCCAAAGAGTCGTCATTGTAATGAAAACTTGGCAACGCCAAGTTTTATTTTTTTGTTTGCTCTTTTTCATCATCTAATAATGAATCATATTGTTTTTGAACCTCGTTCTTAATTTTTCCCACTTCGTTATTTAGTTCTTTTTTAATTATATCTGTTTCCTCTGTAATATCCTTTTTTATTTTTTTTCTTTCCTCTTCAAAGGACTGTGTTACTTCACTGGTCATTTTTCTAAACTCCATTAGGCCTCTACCCAGCTTTTGCCCAATTTCCGGCATTTTACTGGGACCAAAGACCACCAGTGCAACTAACATAATCAGTATTAAATCTGTAAATGTAAAGTTTAACACACAAATCACCTTCTCAATCCATTTTGACCTGAATGTTCTAGAAGAACCGGCCCAACGGGAAAAACTATAAAAAATTTTAACCGCCGGCACACATGGTTACTTTTAAAAGGTAATAAACAATACAAATCAATAGAAAATAACCGATATTTCTAACGGCCTTGTCTCTATTTTTTGCATTCCTTCTTTGACGTTCTCTTTTTTCCTTTAATTCCTTTTGGGCAGGGTCAACATATTTAACTGTTTTAAGTTTTCTCTTTTTCCTGGGTTTAAATTCTATGACCTTCCCCTTTTCACCTTTCTTTTGTGACATATGTACGCACCCTCATAATATATAGTATCTATATTATATCAAAAATCAACCTGCTAATTAATGATTATTATAGTAGTATAAAAAATAAACCACCCTCAGAGGGTGGCTTATTTTTTATTTTTTTGATCACCTTTACGGGCTTCATTGGCAATCATGCTACTATAGTATTTTACCTGTCTTCTTTCAATTGTACCCATATCACCCAAAACATACTCCGCAAGGTTCACCGCATGGTCCCCTATCCGTTCCATGTTACTTAACAGATCTAAGAACAAGGCTCCGCCAATGCCGCTACATATCTTTTCATTTAAACGCTCAATATGTCCTTGTCTAAATTCACGCTCTAAATTGTCAATAATAACTTCATTTTGAATAACCTTACGGGCCAATTCATGGTCATTATGTTCAAATGCTTCTAAACTCAATTTTAGTGTTTCTTCAGTTAATTTTGCCATTGCATATACACTCTTCACAGCTTCCTCAGAAAAAGTAACCTTGTTTTCTGTGGCGTAAATTCCCAGCTCAACAATGTTATCTGCGTGGTCTCCGATACGTTCTAGGTCATTAACCGCATGCAACAGTGTTGTTGAATAATTGGATTGCTCTGTTGTAAGCCTTTTTTCAGAGGTAAGTTGAACAACATAATTAGTAATTTCTTCATCAAGTTTGTTAATAAGTTGCTCCCTCTGTTCCATATACATGGGGTTTAGTTCTTTATCCTTAGTATTGAAGAAGAATCTTATTGACTCTCCGAAAAACTCCCTGGAATGCTTGCCCATTCTTATCAGTTCTTGATGTGCTTGTTTTAAGGCAACTTCAGGTTGGGATAGCAGCCTTGGTTCCAAATACTTGGTTTTTGCTTCAAATTGAGCCATTTTGCCGGGTATCAGCTTAGTTACAACCCAGGCCAATACACCGACAAAGGGCAAGTGAATTAAGGTATTGGTCACGTTAAACACCCCGTGAGATTGGGCAATCTGCATTCTAATATTTAAAGTATCCCATGAGCCTTCAAAACCCGGCAGTAAAACTAAGATATTGTTAGTTATCAGCTTGACCATCTCCGGAAAGATACCAAGAATGGTCAGTGGTAAAAATATACATGTGCCAACAACATTAAACAACATATGGGTTAAGGCCGCCCGTTTTGCTGCCACCGAAGTACCAATGGCTGCCAATAGGGCTGTGACGGTGGTGCCTATATTGTCACCAAATAATATAGGTAAGGCCTGCAAATAAGTTACAGAACCTTGGCTTGCCAATTCCTGTAATACACCGATGGTGGCAGTACTACTTTGAACTATCATGGTAAACACTGTACCTATTGCCACACCCAGTATAGCATTGCTTTCAACATTAAGCATTAAATCAGTGAATATCTGTAAATCTTTTAAAGGTTTAACACCGCTTCCCATTACATTTAGGCCATAGAAAAGCATACCAAAACCAAATAAAACCTGGCCCACATTATTTATCTTCTTATTTTTAGCAAAGAATAATATAAGTGCGCCCACCGTTAATATAGGTAACGCATAGGCTGTCAAGTTAAAACCAATTAAGTAAGCAGTAACGGTGGTACCAATATTAGCTCCCATTATTATCCCAATGGCTTGTTTTAGCGTAAGTAGCCCGGCATTTACAAGTCCCACCGTCAACACAGTGGTTCCACTACTACTTTGTATTAGTCCGGTAACCAAAATACCTGTTAGTACACCCCTGACAGGTGTTTTGGTACCCTTTTCTAAAAAGCCTTTCATCCTTTGACCGGCTACGTTCTGTAGGCCGTCAGACATATATTTCATGCCAAATAAAAACATAGCCAGACCACCTAAAGCCAAAAACAATACCTCTTGCAGCGAAATTTCCATATGATTACCTCCAGATGTTTATATTTAACCCCTGCAATAAGATAAATATTCGACATCATTTTATCCAACGTTATTATTCTTTGTATATGTTCAAAAACCTTTGCAACAAAAAAATATTTAACGAGAAATTAACAAACCCTCCGGATATACTCAGGAGGGTTTGTTGAAAAACACTATTTAATTATTTAAAAAATTATTTTCCAGCCAGTTCCGTATTTCTTTATCAATATAAAATAAGCCATCATTTAAGCTTTCATTACCTTGGTTTGTCAGTGCAGTTTTGATCATTTCTAACGGCGGTTGCTCTTTCAATGGCTCACTTTTTATACCATAGGGTGAATAACGATATACCGAAACTAAAGCGTTTCCGTCAAGCACATCAATAATAAAGGTGTAGCCACTTTCTCTGTTCTTAAATTCATCATCAAACTTAAAATCCCATGAAAGATTGTTTTTAATTTTATTAATATCCATGACACTGCTCCTTTCCCTGATATTACTTTTCCATGAGTTAATTAATACTTCCACATTATTTACCATATTCCTTCCTTAGTGAAAATCACAGTTACGGTTTTAATGACATATAATGCAGAAATCTTAAAATAGGGAGGGATATTTGTGCAATATACCGTTCAAGCCGGTGACACCTTGTTTAGAATAGCGCAAGGTTTTGGAGTTAGCCTGGATCAATTAATTGCAGCTAACCCCCAAATTCGAGACCCAAACATTATTATGCCGGGACAAATAATTAACATCCCCGTTATAAAAGATGGCGGACCTTTTCCTGATTATACTCACGGTGGACATAAACCGGGGTATCACCATTGTCTCCATGGTCCTGATAAAAACATCTGGCAGAAGGTGTGTTTACCTACACCCTACCCAGAGGTAAAGGTTGAGAGGCCCAACCCAAGGTATGGTAGTATGCTGATGGATGCATTGGCTGATAAAAACGGCGAAATGACTGCCATTAATTTATACCTATACTATTACACCATTTTAGAAAATACAAAATATGAAGAGCTCTCAGAGCTTTTAGAAGCCATCTCTATTATTGAGATGCGTCATATGCACGACCTTATGAAGTTTATCAAGCTACTTGGCTGCGACCCCAAATATGAAAACAGCCTGGGTGTACCCTGGTGTGCTACTTATGTAAATTATAAGCTGCATAACGTTTGCAATTTATTAATGGCAGTCATTCAAGATGAAGAAAATGCTGCAAAACTATATACCTGTATGGCTAGAGAAATTAAAGATAAGTGTGTTTCTGACTGGTTACTGAGGGCGGCAGAAGATGAGACTCACCATGCCAAGCTATTTAAAAAGTATTACAGCAAATACTGCAGGCCAATGGGATAAAGCAAATAGAAACACCTTCCCAACGGGAAGGTGTTTCTATTGTTTAACCGTGTAGTCTATCTATCCTACTACGTTTGCGCCTTATTAAACTCTTATAAACACTTACTAGTTTTAAAGCACAGTTTCTGGAAGATAATAACTCAGCATTTTCCATTGCTTTTTGGCCCATTATATGCCGCAGCTGACTATTCTCTAAAAGCTTATTCACAGAATTTGCAAATAAGTCCTTATCCAAGGGGCAAAGGTATCCGTCCTCGCCATTTACTACCATTTCCGAGACACCAAAGGCATCCACTGCAACCACCGGCAGTCCGGCAGCCTTGGCCTCGGCAATCACCAATCCCTGTGTTTCAGTAACCGAAGCAAATACAAATATATCTGCGTCAACATAACTTTTAATTACATCTTCTTTACTCAGGTTACCGGTAAAAATTATATTATCGCCAAAATCACTTTGCTGAACCGCTGCTTTGAGCCTTTCTTCCTCTGGGCCACCGCCTACTATTAACAAGCGGGTATCAGGATGAGTGCGCCAGATCTTTTTATAAGCTTCAAATAAAAAATCAATATTTTTTTCTTGTCCTAGGCGTCCCACAAATATTAAAACTTTTTTATTATGTGGGATGCCATACTTGTTTCTTAACCAACCTTTTTCAGCCTTTTTAAACTCTTCGGTATAAATACCGGTGGGTATAGGCTGAATGGGTGCTCGCACCCCCTGTGCTCTTAAGTGATTTGCGATTACTCCGGTGGGGACAATTACTTGGTCACACTGGTTACAAAAATCAACAGTGAACTTTTGTGTTATTTCTTTGGTTATGTTTTGCCCAAAGGGCACATAGTGTACGTATTGATCGTATAGGGTGTGATAGGTAAAAACAAGCGGAATACCAAGACGCCTTGCATACTTTGCCCCTACCCTGCCTAGAATAAACGGCGAATGCACATGTATCACATCGAGATTTAGTTCTTTTACTTTAGCCCATAAACCTAACGAAAAAGGAAGCGCTAAGGTGAAGTCCTTATTCGTTGGTGACGGTATAGAAAAGAACCTATAAACCCTGGGTTCCTCTTTACAGTTAGGGTAATTTGGTGCAAAAATAAATACTTCGTGACCCATTTGTGTCATTTCTGTAGTAAAGGTTTCCACAGAACGCACTACCCCACTGGTATAAGGACGATAACTGTCACAAAATTTGCCAATTCTCATATCATCCTCCCCCTTCATTCACTTAATTACCCTCACATTATATTTCCCAGGTTTACATCACTATTATACCATCCTTTACCAATCTTTATGATACCTATAATCAAATATTCTCCATCCGTCCACAGTATTGTGCAGATAAAAGGCGGCCTTATCGCGATGGGTATTGTTAATATCATTTAAATCCCTATCAATAAGGGTTACTATGGCCATGGCTTTACTTTCATTTAAATATATAATATGTATTGATTCCACATTAGTTTGCCAATACCAATCGGTTCTTAAATCAATAAAATTCAATGCGGCGGTTGTGTTCCGTTCCAACAATTCCCCGGCAAAGTATTGACTTAACAAATCTTTTACTTGCTGCTCTGACTTGGCATTCATCCAACTTGTATCTTCTACGGCACCTTTAATAACAGTGCCAATTTCATTTGCCTGGTCCTTCTGTTCTCCGCTTTCTAAAATTACAGGAATAAGTAATCCACTTGCCACCATCAACAGCAAGAGAACAATTATTTTTTTCATGCCCCTACCCCCACCTTTTACCTTTATAAACATTAAATACGGTAAGGGGGCTCAATTATCCTTGGTAAATATTGGCATATATTGGTATATATTTTAAAAATAAACTAATGTCTTGGGTTAAGGTGTACCTTATCCATGGCTTTCATCAATTGAGTAATAATCAGCACCTTGCCGCCCAGTAAATCAAAATTAACTTGGGTGATAATTTTTCCGGTTTCTGTAACAATGTAGTGTGGTGGCAAATTATTTAATGCTATAGCCATTACGTCTTGTCTGCAGCGCTCACAGGTACATACACCGGGTATTCTCTTTTTAAACTCATTATATACTGAGTCTATCAAGTGCAAAACCGCTGTTTCAGTGTAGTTATATAACATGGCACCCACCTCGCTCAAAAGCTTTTTATTATTTTCTATATTTAACCTATTTCTATATTATTTCTATATTACCAAAAAAATTGCCGGTATTAAACCGGCAATTTTTCAGTAAATTATATGGTTTGCTCACTAAGCCGCTCAAGCACTTCCCTTAATTTATTTTGGCTTTCCCCATAACCGGCCCAGTCACCTTCTTTTAATCTTTGCTGACCTTCATTAAAGTGCCTTTCAGCTTCCTGTATTAATTGATCTATGCTAATAACTGAAGGCCTTTCGATATCACCGGGAAGGTCCCCTGCTTCCCCATCGGATGGCAAGGTAGGTTTATCTATGGGCGATCCAATTCCTTCTCCAAAGAGACGTTGCAAGGCCAGCTCCAAGGTGGGCTCCATTACAATCCTATCACCATGGGCTACTATTACCCTGCGCAGTTCTGGCATACTGCTTTGCTCAGCCTTTAGATAGAGCGGTTCAACGTAGATTATTGCATTATTAATGGGTATAACCAGTAAGTTGCCCCTAATTACCGATACACCCCGTTGACTCCACAGTGTTAACTGTTGAGAAATATCTCCGTCCTGGTCAATTCTGGCCTCAATTTGCATTGGCCCGTAAACCAGCTCCCCTTGGGGGAAGGTGTATACTAACAGCCGACCATAATTATCACCGTCAGATCGTCCTGCAAGCCAACCAATCATATTTACCCTGTTAGTGGGCGTAAACGGCAAGATCTGCACAAATTCCGGCCCATCGGAGTCCGGCAACTCAATGACTGTATAATAGGGTTCCATGCGAGATTCATCGCCAGCAAATACCTCAGTGGGCAGCTGCCAACGGTCTTCCTTATTATAGAACACCTGAGCATTAGTCATATGATAAGTGGTATACATAGATGCCTGCACAGCAAACAAATCAATGGGATATCTGATGTGACGGCGTAAATCTTCAGGCATCTCGTCAAGATCCTTAAACATATCGGGGAAAATTTTACTGTACACCTGAATGATCGGATCATCCGGGTCAGCAATATAAAAATCTACTAAACCGGTATAGGCGTCAACCACTGCCTTAACCGAATTTCTTAGATAGTTTAAATTCTCCTGGTAAGGCTCTGAATAGGGATACATGTTGGTTGATGTGTAGGCATCCCACAACCAGTATAACTTTCCTTCACTTATGACAATATAAGGATCGTCATCAAATTTTAAGAAGGGTGCAATCTTTGGTACACGCACCTTAATATTCCTATCCATTAACAGCTGGCTTTCCGGTGTTATGTCACCGGTAAAGATCATTCTATAATCTGACAATACATATGCCAGTACAAGCTTTCTAAAAAATGAGTTTATCTTAATCCCGGTATCGCCTTCCCAGTTTGTATAAACGTTCTGATCCCCCATGGGATAGTTAAACTCCTGAGTCTTGGTGTTGACAAAAACATATTGATCCGTCTTTTCACCAAAATAAACCTCCGGTCTTTCAATGGGGACATCATCAATACCTACCGGTGGAATATCTTTAATAAAGAACTCCGGCAAACCTTCCGTTGTAACTTCGTTAACCGGGCTCATGGCCACTCCAAAACCGTGAGTATACATTAAATGCTGGTTAACCCAAGTTTTAGCCTGGGCCGGCAATTTATCAATATTCATTTCCCTGGCTGACAACATTACTTGCCGTATTTCCCCATCAATCATATATCTATCAATATCATTGTCTACAAACTCATAGTACAGACGTAGCTCTTGCAGCTGAGCATAGGTCTGCATTAATGGTTTCCAATCCCACAGACGAATATTGTCCACTGTAGCTCTGTTGTTACTGATGTCATCGGCATTTAAAAGCTTGCCGGCAGGAAAACTGGCCACTTCAATCTTGTCTAAATTATAAGCGGCCCGTGTAAATTCAATATTATGGGCAATATAGGGTTCTTCACGGTGAAACTGATTGGGTACCACCACAAACCGCTCAACCAAGCTGGGTACTACCCCGGTCAATATAATGGCAGTTACAATTAAACCCACTACGCTATACATTACTAAGTTAAAGCGACGCAATCTAATGTTTACCAGAATTACAAGGGCGGTTAGAACTGACAAAACAGCCAGCACAGTGAGGGCCAGCAGGTTGACGTTTATATCTGTATAGCCCGCGCCGTATATTACCCCGGTTTCACTAAATAGCAACATATATCTACTTAAGAAAAAGTCAATGGCTTTAAAGACAAAGTATAATGCTGCCAGTGCTGACAGGTGTATTCTGGCCTGTGTGGACTTAATTAACTCAATGCGGCCATTATTAAGCATTGACTCTGATAAGAAATATATAACTGCCACCACCAAGGCAGTTACTATGGTGGTCCAAGTTAAAAAGGATAAGATAAACTGATACAGAGGCAATAGAAATACATAGAATCCAATATCTTTATTAAATATGGGGTCTGTTTTGCCAAAATCCGTGGCATTTAAAAATTTCTGTACAGTTATCCAGTCACCGCTAAATGCACTACTGGTCATAAATGCCAGTACTGCACTGATTATTATAAAAAATAAAAAAACGGTCCGTTTATTTATCAGTCCCAGCCATTCTTCAATAGGAGGTTGTTGTATTACAATTACATTTTCATCCAAATGTTGTCTACGTAAATGCTGGAAATTTTCAACCTTTTCCAGTAAAAAGCGTCTGGTAAATAATAAATTAAATAAAATAAAAGCAAAAAACAGTAGGCCTATGGCCACCCTAAGCCCCATTTCGGTTAACAGTACTGTTAAAAACACCGACTGGTAGTTCAGTGTTCCAAACCATAACCAATCTGTGTATAAACTAGCAAGCCAGTATGACATGCTAAAAACTGCTACTACTAAAGCCAGTATTACGTATATTGATGCTTTACCGCGCAATAAATACACCTCCATAGTCTCTTATTCTAGCATTTTTCCCAATGTCAACCAATTTAAAACATCCTGTTCTAAATCGGGGCCTTTAAGATTCTTTTACATGGGTTTTCTGGGCTTGTGGGTGTCATCTGCTTCCTTTCTTAGCTTGGCTTCACAAAATTGACAAAAGGATGAAACTTTTTTCTTTGGTTTGGGAATGAAATCATCTTCATCGTCCCACATGCTTTTTTTCGGTTCATCTTCTTCTTGATTAATTAATCTACCACAAATAATACAACGTGTAGACATTACTCCACCCCCAATTTGGTAATTGTTATTTTTTTCTCTGCTTACTGCGCCTTTTCCTGCTGTTTATTACACTTTCTTTAAAATTAAAATTAAACTGCACAGTCCCTTTAAGTAAAAAGGCGACAAGGTTGTCGCCTTAAATATCTATATTCTTATTATGTTTTTCAAAGGCCAACTTAACTATTTCTTCCACAAGTTCAGCAAAGCCAATACCCGCTGCCCTTGCCGAATCCGGCACCAGGCTTGTTTCAGTCATACCGGGTATGGTGTTTATTTCCAATACATAGGCCCTACCCTCAGGTGAAATTATAAAATCTACCCTGGCTAACCCACTACAACCCAAAGTTGTATAAGTGCGTAGCGCTAAATCTTCTGTGACCCGCAAAACTTCATCGGTAAGCCTTGGGGGAATGATGTGTTCGCTCATACCAACAGTATATTTGGCATGATAATCATAAACCCCGGTGGCCGATACTATCTCAATTTGTGGTAAGACGCGAGCTTGTTCATTGCCCATCACTGTCACTGTTACCTCTGTGCCGGCAATAAACTTTTCTACCATTATGGTTGAATCATAATTTAAAGCATTTTCCAATGCCTCCGGTAATTCTTCGATATTATTCACAAAATAGATTCCAATGGTAGACCCCTGGGTTGGAGCCTTCACTACCACCGGTAAAGATAGGCGGCCAACAATTTCGTTACAGACCTGTTCTAAACCCATTTTTTCAATTGAATGCTTCGTATAAGTACAAAAATCAGGGGTAGAAATATTGTCAAATAACAATAATTTTTTAGTTGCTATTTTATCCATAGCCACTGCACTGGATAGCACACCGGAACCGGTGTACGGAATCTGCAGTAATTCCAGCAACCCTTGAATTGTGCCGTCCTCACCATATGTCCCATGCAGGGCCAAAAAGGCCAAATCTATGTTATTGGCTTTAATTTCTTCTATGAAATTAGGATCCCCGGTATCAATTTTTATTGCTTTATAACCCTTTGATTTTAAAGCTTGAAAGACCGCTTCTCCGCTTTTTAAGGAAACCTCCCGTTCAGCAGATTTTCCACCGTATAACACACCTATGGTTATTGGCATTGTGACACCTCCAGTTAAGTATATTTTATTATATTCGCAGACCACCGATAAAATCCTTTTGAAGTTTTTCCCTTGACTAATGAAATCCAATATTTTATAATGTAATTTGTCGACTAAAATACTATACTAACCATACAGGGGAGTAGCTCAATTGGCAGAGCATCGGTCTCCAAAACCGAGGGCTGCGGGTTCAAATCCTGTCTCCCCTGCCAGTTTAGAATAACTTGGCTTACACTGCGTCCTTTGGACGCCGATGGAAGCCTTTTTTCTTCTTCAAAAGTAATAAAAGGGTGCCCCTGCACCCTTTAAATATGCTTCTTGCAAGCCTTGTCTGTGGAATTTTTGTTATAATGTGCTATCGGTTGTAGGTAATCAAAACGTAAGGTCTGAGGTTTTTCATCAAAATTTATCATTACTACCTTGCAACGCATTAATCTTTTTAGAAATTTAAACATAAAACACACTCCTTTACTTTCTTTGCTTTATCTGCTTGTCCTATAATATTCAATATTACCACTTGTTAGAACCGGGTATCTTTTAATTTAATATATTATTTGTGGAAAACATTGGGGGTTTACTAATAAGATTATCTATTATATAATGTTATTTGCGAATAAAAACACAGGGGAGTAGCTCAATTGGCAGAGCATCGGTCTCCAAAACCGAGGGCTGCGGGTTCAAATCCTGTCTCCCCTGCCAAATCAAAGCCAAGCACCGCAAGGGTCTGCGGTGCTTTTTATTTTTGTTGGTGTCGTCAAAAGCGTTATTTAGTTGACACTTGGTTGTCAATTACTCTAACAACCCCCTTGTCTTTCCGCGATGAGTGGGGCATTTTTTTTTATTTATTTTTTGATAATATAGTGTTGACATTATATAATCTATATGCTATAATAGTATTAACAATAAAGGGGGGGTAATAAAATGAGAAACATCGAATCAGTAAAGCAAGAATTAAAGGCAGAGATAACAATAGGGAATATGAAAAATATACTCCCTATAATCAGAAAATCAGCGGAAACCATGGAGTTAATAAAAAGCAGATTAACGGGCGAAAGAGAAAAAGATAACCAGATGATATTAGATACAGTCAAAGAAATTATTGAGAACGAAAACAGAACGGAAATGTTTT